>CAMNYG010000319.1 GCA_946570335.1 uncultured Dietzia sp.
CGTCATATCCCCGGCCTGCACGCCCGGCACGGTCCCACCCCGGCCGGGACCCGCCCCCCGGTCCGCCCGGGGTCCTACGACGCGGTCCCCGTCCCGACGAGCGGGAACGGCCCTTCTTGCGCGACTCCTCGCGGACCCGTCTGACCACCGTCGCCGGATCGTCCCAGCCCACCCAACCGGCCAGCTGACGGGCGTACTCGTCCCGCAGCGACGAATCGCGGATGTCCGCCACCACCGGCACGGTCCGGCGCAGCGCCTCGACCCGCCCCTCGGCGTGGTCCAAATCGTGTTCGGTGAGCATCGACCGGATCGCGAACTCGAACATCGGCACCCGCGCCGACACCAGATCGCGCACCGCGGCGTCTCCCCGGTTCTGGCGCAGATCACACGGATCCTGACCGGGAGGGGCCACGGCGACGAAGGTACGGCCCGAGAACTGCTGATCCCCGGCGAACGCCCGCAGCGCGGCCTTTTTGCCCGCCTCGTCACCGTCGAAGGTGTAGATGATCTCGCCGCGGAAGTAGTTGTCGTCCAACATCAACCGCCGCAGCGTCGACAGGTGGTCCTCGCCGAACGCGGTGCCGCACGCGGCCACCGCCGTGGTGACGCCGGCGGCGTGCATGGCCATGACATCCGTATAACCCTCGACCACCACCGCTCGGCGCTGCGACGCGATGTCCCGCTTGGCCAGGTCCAGACCGAACAGCACCTGGGATTTCTTGTAGAGCATCGTCTCGGGCGTGTTCATGTACTTGCCCAGCTTGTCGTCCTCGAACAGCTTCCGGGCACCGAAGCCGATCACCTCACCCGCGAGATTGCGGATCGGCCACAGCAACCGGCGGTGGAAGCGGTCGATCAGCGTGCCGCGCGAGCTCGTCTTGGACAGTCCCGCCGCCTCCAGCTCGGAGGCCTCGAATCCCTGGCGCATGAGGTGCTTGCTCATGGTGTCCCAGCCGGCGGGCGCGAATCCACAGCCGAAGTGCTCGGCCTGGGCCATGTCGAAGCCGCGCTCGGTGAGGAAGTCCCGCGCTGCCTGCGCCTCCGGATCCTCCCGCAGCCGCTCGGCGTAGAACTTCTGGGCCGCCGCGTTGGCCTGGGCGAGCCGGGACCGCGTACCCCGATCCCGCTGGATCACCTGGCCGCCGCCCTCGTACGAGATGCGGTAACCGATGCGATCAGCCAGCTGCTCGACGGCCTCGACGAACCCGATGTGTTCCATCTTCATGAGGAAGGCGAAGACGTCGCCGCCCTCCCCCGTGGAGAAGCAATGGAAATAGCCGTGCTGCGGGCGCACGTGGAACGAGGGGGTCTTCTCGTCCTTGAACGGAGAGAGCCCCTTCAGCGAATCCGCGCCGCCCGGTTTGAGTGCGACGTACTCGCCGACGACCTCCTCGATACGGGTGCGCTCGCGGATCGCGGCGATGTCCTGCTCCGGAATCCGCCCTGCCATGACGCCCAGAGTAGCGGCCCGCAGGACTCTGCGCCGTTCGTGGATCGCGGCCGATACGCTGGGCGCATGATCGTCACCCCCATCCTCGAGGACGTCACCGGAGGTCGTCGGACCCGGCCGGCTGCGGCACTGGCGCTGATCGTCTCGTTTCTCGCCGCCATGATGCTCTGGGCGGCCCCGGCAGCGCAGGCCGACCAGCCGTTGCGGCTCCAGCAGCGGGTCACTGATTCAGCAGGCGTGCTGGGTGCCCGTACGGGGGAGGTCGAGGCCAGGATCGCCGAGCTGCAGTCGACTGACTCCATCAAGCTCTGGGTGGCCTACGTCGACACTTTCGACGGCATGCCCCCACAGGCATGGGCCGAGCAGACCTACCAGCTCTCCCAGTTCGGCACGAGGGACGCGATGCTCGTGGTGGCGGTCGATGAGAGTGCCTACTGGTTCGAGTACGGCGCCGTCGACAGCCGGACCACCGATCGGATCGCCACGCAGGACATCGAACCGCACCTGGCCGAGGACGAGTGGGCCGGCGCGGCGATCGGTGCCGCCGACGGTCTCGAGCGGCAGGGATCCGGGTCCGGGGTCTCCCCCGTGTCGATGCTGATCGGGATCGCCGTGATCATCGCTCTCGTGGCGGCACTGTTGCTGTTCAGTCGCCGGCGCCGCGCCGCGAAGACCCGCAAGCAGATCGAGGACGCCCGCGACATCCCCGGTGATGACACCGCCCGCCTGTCCGCTCTTCCCGTGGAGGTTCTCGACGCCCGCGCCCGCGCCGGCCTCGTGGATGCCGACCAGGCCGTGGAGGCCTCCGCCAGCGCCCTGCACACCGCCGCCGGTGAGTTCGGCGAGCTGCGCACCCGGCCCTTCCGGTCGGCCCTGGACACCGCCGATGCCGAGGTCAACGCGGCGCACGCGCTGATCCAGCGTCTCGACGACGACATCCCCGAAACCCCAGACCAGCGCCGGAGCATGCTGCTCGAGGTGGCCGCCCGTGCCGAACGGGCCGAGCGCGGACTCGAGGGGCAGGCCACGGCGTTCTCCGAGATGCGCGACCTGCTCATCAACGGAGCCACCTCGGTGGACACCCTCACCCGGCGTGCGATCAGCCTGCGCGCCCGGATCCCCGAAGCCGAGAAATCGATGGAGAGCCTGCGGGAGCAGTTCCCGCCGGCGGTCCTGTCCTCGATCACCGACAACATCTCGTTGGCCGAGGAGATGCTCGACGCGGCTGAAGCCGACACCGCCCGCGCCCGGGAAGCACTGGCCCGTCCGGTCGGGCAGCAGGCCGAGGCCGTGGACGCCATCACCACCGCCGAGGGCGAGCTCGCACACGCCGAGAAGCTGATCGACGGTGTGGACCACGCTGCCGACGACATCGTCACCGCCCGTCGAGACCTGCCGGCGCTGATCGCCGAGGTCGACGAGGAACTGGAGATCGCCGGTCGACTGCTGGCCTCCACGGACATCAGCGACGCCACCAGCCGCGCTCTCTCCACGGCCGCGACCGCTGCACGGTCCGCCGCCGACCGGGCGCGCTCCGAGGGGCAATCGGATCCACTGGGCAACTTCTCGCGCCTCATCGACGTGGACCGGGACCTCGACGAGGCCCTGGCAGCGGCCGGCCACGAGGCGGAG
>CAMNYG010000320.1 GCA_946570335.1 uncultured Dietzia sp.
GGACGCCTGCGAGTCGAGCCGGTGGCCTGCCGGCGATCAGTGTCGGCGGAGGTCATGATCCATCTCCTTTGTGCCCGCGGCGGGACCGGCGGGAATCGGCGATGCTCGAGCCGAACATCCACAGTGCGTAGACGCCCAGCCCGCCGACCGCGACGGTGACGAGGACGCCTCGCAGGTCGCCCGTCAGCGCGGAGTTGACGTGCCCCAGGTAGGGCACCGAGTACCACAGGCTGCCGCGAATCTGTTCCGGGACCAGCAGGTCCCGGTCCGGAACGTTGTTGGCGTCCCCCTGGGTCTGGAACCTCGGGGTGCCCTGCGCGTCGTAGACCACCTGGGTGATGCGATGGGTATTGACCGCCGGGTTGTCCGACTCGATCTGGAAGGTGATCACGTCACCAGCACGCAACTCCGTGGGCGGGACGTCCTTGACCACGATCAGCGTGCCCGGCGAGAGCGTCGGCTCCATCGACCCGCTGAGCACCGTGTACGGGGTGGCGCCAGCGAGCCGGGGCACCAAGACCAGTGCGGCCAGCACCGCGACGGCGACGAACAGAAGCAGCCACGAGGTGACGGTGCGGATCCACCACCAGACGCCCGTGCGCTCGGTCTCCTCCCCCACCACGTCGGCAGGGTGCTCCTGGACCGCCGTCATGACTGGGTGCCCTGAAACGTGAAGGCGGCCGTGCCCTGCTCGCCGGCGGTGGGATTCTCACCCATCGTGACCCTGAAGCACAGTATCTCCGATGCGCCAGAACTCAGCGCGCGGTAGCTGGTCGTCGCGTCGGTCAGCGACCCGGAGTACAGATCGTCCCCCACCCCGTCCCCCGAGGCCGGGCACTCGGCCTCGGAGGACACCGCGGTCACCTGCAACTGCAGCGGCAGATCCGCGTCCAGCGTCGCCGACTCGAGTCGGTACTGCATCGCCTCGGTGCCGGTGTTGAGCACGTGCAGCGGATGCTGCACGTAGTCGCCACTCATCATGTTGGGGCCGGTGAGGTCCACGAACGTGTAGGCGGACGACGTCGCCCCGGAGGCGCCGACTTCGATGCCGAGACTCCCCGCGGTGATCGTCGTGCCGTCGAGGGATGCGGAGTCGCTCCACAGTGCCCCCGTCTGCTGCACCGACAGGACCGACACCCCCGCGACGGCGACCGCCGCGAGGGCCCAACGATGATGAGTGGCCATCAGTTCTACTCCCGGCCGATCAGGGGGTTCCGGGCGCCGGGGCGGTCTGCTGGAGCGTGATGGTCGAGCCTTCAAGGCTCGCTTCGGCCTCCATCCCGTCGGTACCCGAGGTTTCCGGGTTGAAGGTGATGGTTGTGGTCACCGAGACCGTGTCCCCGTTATTGGCGTCGGTGATGTTGTCCAGCGTGATACCGGTCGTGTCGGAGGTAGCGTCCACCGTCAAGAAGGGCGCCAGATCTCCCGTCACTCCACCGAGATCCGAGGTCAGAGAGGCAACGAGGTTTGTGCCCACTACCGCCAGCTCGTACTCACCCGTGTACTCGACGGCGTCACCGGGGACGATGCGATCTGTTTCCGGGTCGAATTCATCTTCGGTACCGGCCCAGGTCCACGCCCCTGCCGCGGTCTCGGTGATTCGGAGCTGACCGGAGGTGACGGTGTCGCCACCGAGGCTGGCCTCGTCGCTCCACGCCGCCATGGTTCCGGCGCCCCCGGCCAGGAGAAGCGCGGCCGCGCCCACCGCGATCGCGCCCTTGGTGTTCTTCTTCATGGTTCTCTCTTCCGTGAACGACTCCGGATCGGCAGGATTGCCGGTCCGGCTACGGGTGACGGACACGGACAGTGACCGTCGGCGGCCGGCGATGGGAACCGCAGACCGAGATCGTGAGCCCCGGAATGAACCGGGGCGAGTGTGTGCCTAACCGCCCGGCACGAGGGGGCCTCCGAGGGATCCGAAGGTCAGGGTGGAACCGGCTGAGCTGCCCGCCGAACCAGACGAGCCGGAGACCGAGGATCCGATCTGGCCGGACGATCCGGCCGAGGAACCTGCAGAGGAACCGCCCGAGCCCAGCGACCCGCTGCCGATCGAACCGGTGCCGCCGCCTCCGCCGCCGGTCTCCCGCAGCACGATTCCCCAGTCGGGATCGATCCGCACGGATTGTTCAGTCTCCGCGTACGGCACGCCCACGTTGAGGGTCAGCTCCACCGAGCCACCCGCGCCGATCGGGAACTCGTTCATCAGAACCCCCGGGCCGGTGGCGGTGGGGCCGGGCAGCGTCACTCGCTCCCCGGGCGCTCCGTCGACGTCCACGCGGAACCAGGCGGCTCCCCGGTCGACCGACCAGTTGCCCAGGTAGACCTCGGCTGTCACGTCGGTCTCGCCGGAGACCCGCAGGTGGAAGGTCGTGGCGTTGGGGTCGCCTCCCGGAACGGGGATCGTCTCGCGGTCCCACGGGATCTGCTCGGCCCCGCCCCAGGAGACGCCGTCGACGGAGAACTCGTAACGCTCCCGGTCGACGGGCTCCGGTGTGGGAGTCGGCGTGGCCGTGGCCATGCAGCCCGCGGTGACAAACGGAACCACGGCAACGGCCAGGGCTGCCAACCGAGCACGACGGCTCCGCGAACGCAGGGTTTGCTGCGACGTCAACACCAACATGAGATGTAATCTAACTCACACACGGTCGACCGTCCAGACCCTTCCTTAACTTTCCTTCATTAACATTCGCCAGCGCCCGAGCATGCCGGCCACTCTTGCGCGAGCGTGCGCAACGCCCCGTCACGCAGGAACTATGCGCAAAACTGAGAATTGCCAGCACAAATTTGGACCTACGCGCAGCCCGCAACTCGCACGATCGTCCAGTCGTGAGGTAAGGTCACACTCACCCCTGTAGTGACCTATGCCACACAGGGGCGTGGGCCTGAGCGCGGGAAGTCGCAGTCCCAGGGAGAGGCCCTGTTCGTGTGCGGTTCGGTTCCTCGAGCTCCCCTCCCAGGTCCGGTCCGCCAGTTCCAGTCATCGCTGGGCCACCATGTACGCCACGTCGAGAGGATCGATGAATGTCCGAGAACCATAGAAAGACGATCGCCCTGGGGGCGGCGGCCCTGATGG
>CAMNYG010000321.1 GCA_946570335.1 uncultured Dietzia sp.
CGCGGGCTCGGCACCGCAGCCGTCCGAGGACGAGTGAGCAGCACCGCACCATCCGGGGCGGTCCCTGACCTGCGGGTGAGCGCCTCTCCCCTGGCCCAGATGGGTCCGCTGGACGTCCACGCGTTGTACAAGCTGCGCGTGGACGTCTTCGTGGCCGAGCAGGACTGCCCGTACGCGGAGATAGACGAGATCGATGCGGACCCGGGCACCACTCATCTGTTGGCCCGTGCACCGTGGCAGGGCCCGGCGGAGCTGGCGGCCACCCTGCGGATCTACAGCGGCGACGGGGTGATGCACCTGGGCCGGGTCTGCACGGCTGCACCATGGCGCGGGCAGGGACTCGCAGCGCGGCTCGTCCGGGCGGGACTGGAGATGTGTGGTGACCAGCCGGTCGAGATCGGCGCGCAGGCCCACCTGCAGCAGTGGTACGAGCAGTTCGGCTTTGTCCGATCGGGACCCGAGTACCTCGACGGCCGGATCCCCCATCTTCCGATGCGACGCGATCCGATCGCCCGCTGACCGGTGTGCCGCGAACCGGTGTGACGAGACCTCCTAAGATGAGGCGTAGCTCACCCCTTTCACACCATCCGAGGACCCCACATGACGTCTGACGCCACATCAGGTTCGCTGGTCAAGGCTCTTCTTCCCGAGAGCGAGATGCCGACGCACTGGTACAACATCCAGGCCGATCTCCCCGAGCCGATGGCGCCGCACCTGCACCCCGGAACCGAGGAGCCGCTGGGTCCCGAGGACCTGGCGCCGCTGTTCCCGATGGCGCTCATCGAGCAGGAGGTCACGGGCGAGCGGTATGTGGCGATCCCGGAGGCGGTGCAGGAGATCTACCGCCTGTGGCGTCCGGCGCCGCTCATCCGCGCCCACCGCCTGGAGAAGGCACTCGGCACGTCGGCGCGGATCTACTACAAGTACGAGGGCACGAGCCCCGTCGGCTCGCACAAGCCCAACACGGCGGTGGCCCAGGCGTACTACAACTCGATCGAGGGCATCACCAAGCTCACCACGGAGACCGGCGCCGGCCAGTGGGGCGCCTCGTTGGCGTTCGCTGGCCAGGCGTTCGGAATCGAGGTCGAGGTCTGGCAGGTCAAGGCGTCGTTCGAGTCCAAGCCGTACCGCCGCATGCTCATGGAGACCTTCGGCGCCTCGGTCCACCCGAGCCCGTCGGACCTCACCGAGTCCGGCCGTGCGTTCCTCGCCAAGGATCCCGACACCCCCGGTTCGCTCGGCATGGCGGTCTCCGAGGCCGTCGAGGTCGCCGCCGGTGACCCGGCGGCCCGCTACTCGCTGGGCTCGGTCCTCAACCACGTGTGCCTGCACCAGACCGTGATCGGCGAGGAGGCCATAAAGCAGTTGGTGATGTTCGGTGAGGGTGCCCCGGATTACGTCTACGGATGCGCCGGTGGTGGATCGAACCTGGCAGGGCTGGCGTTCCCGTTCATCCGGGAGAACCTGGCCGGAGCCGAGACCAAGATCGTCGCCGTGGAGCCCACGGCCTGTCCGTCGCTGACCGAGGGCGAGTTCCGCTACGACCACGGTGATGTGGCCGGGCTGACCCCGCTGATGAAGATGTACACCCTTGGCCAGGATTTCGTCCCGGATCCGATCCACTCCGGCGGCCTGCGCTACCACGGTATGGCGCCGCTGGTCAGCCACGTCAAGCACCTCGGTCTGATCGATTCGATGGCCGTCGAGCAGAACGTCGCGTTCGCCGCCGGCGTCGAGTTCGCCAAGGCGGAGGGTGTGGTGCCGGCACCCGAGTCGACCCACGCGATCGCCGGTGCTCTCGCCGTGGCGCGGGAGCACACCGGGGAGGCCGGCACGGGCCCGTCCATCGTGATCGGCCTGTCCGGGCACGGTTTCCTCGATCTGCCCGCGTACCAGTCCTACGTCCGGGGCGAACTCGGCTGACCCTCCGCCGATCGCCCGGCCGGACGATCCTCCAGACGTCGAAACCCCTACCGACGACACACCTCGAACAGGAGCTCTCCATGACCACGATCGACTTCACCGACCGCGTCGCGATCATCACCGGCGCCGGGGGTGGCCTCGGCCGCGCCTACGCCCTCGCACTGGCAGAGCGCGGAGCCAAGGTCGTCGTCAACGACCTCGGCGGAGACGTCCACGGCGAGGGCGGGACCGCCTCCGCCGCCCAGCTGGTCGTCGACGAGATCACCGCCGCCGGTGGGCAGGCCATGGTCGACGGCAGCGACATCACCGACGAGGCCGCCGTGCAGAAGATGGTCACAGGCGTCATCGACACGTGGGGCCGGATCGACATCCTCATCAACAACGCCGGGATCCTGCGCGACAAGTCCTTCGCCAAGATGGAGATCGCGGACTTCCGCAAGGTCGTCGAGGTCCACCTCATGGGCTCGGTCCACTGCACCAAGGCCGTCTGGCCCCACATGGCCGACGCCGGTTACGGCCGCATTCTCATGACCACGTCCACCTCCGGCATCTACGGCAACTTCGGCCAGGCCAACTACGCCGCCGCCAAGTCCGGCCTGGTGGGCCTGATGAACGTGCTGGCCATCGAGGGCGCCAAGAAGAACATCAA
The DNA here is from genome assembly GCA_946570335.1 of uncultured Dietzia sp. Lineage (GTDB taxonomy): Bacteria > Actinomycetota > Actinomycetes > Mycobacteriales > Mycobacteriaceae > Dietzia. The sequence goes on from CAMNYG010000321.1 coordinate 2,573, forward strand.
GGTCAACGCCATCGCCCCCACCGCCGCGACCCGCATGACCGAGGATCTGCTGCCCCAGCAGGTGCTGGACATCATGGGCCCGGAGACGATCGCCCCCGGCGCACTGTTCATGGTCTCGGACGACGCCCCAACCAAGACCATCCTGGGTGCCGGCGCCGGCGTGTTCGCCGTGTCCCAGATGGTCGAGTCCCGGGGCGTCTACCTCCCCGAGGGCGCCCGCACCCCCGAGGTCGTGGCCGAGCGGTGGAGCGAGATCGCCGACGTCAACGACGCCAACCCCCTCGAGTCGGCCTTCGAGCAGACCTCCAAGTACGCGGCGCTGGCCGCGCGTGAGCTGGGTCTGCACCTGGAGAGCTGACACCCCCGCCCCGGATCGCCCGCGCGTTGAGTCGCTGCGACAGCCGTTCACGGAAGCCCGCCCTGGGAAAATGCTGCACAGTTCGACTCAGCGTGCGGGGCGGGGCGCGAGGCCTCGGGGGGTGCGGGGTGCGGCGC
>CAMNYG010000322.1 GCA_946570335.1 uncultured Dietzia sp.
GGCGACGGAGAGTGAAGGCTGCCCGATAGACTCGCTCACCATGACCACGACAGGAGCCGCCGCCGGAGCACGGCGGCGCATCGGAGTGATGGGCGGAACCTTTGATCCGATCCATCACGGCCACCTCGTGGCGGCCAGTGAGGTCGCCCACCGGTTCGATCTCGACGACGTGGTGTTCGTGCCCACCGGCGAGCCGTGGCAGAAGGAACGTCGGAAGGTCTCTCCGGCGGAGGACCGCTACCTGATGACGGTCATCGCCACCGCCTCCAACCCTCGGTTCTCGGTCAGTCGCGTCGACATCGACCGCGGCGGGCCCACCTACACGGTCGACACGCTCCGGGACCTGCTCCGGCAGCAGCCCGACGTCGACCTGTTCTTCATCACCGGCGCCGACGCGCTGGAGAAGATCCTGACCTGGCGCGGATGGGAGGAGATGTTCGACCTCGCCACCTTTGTCGGCGTCTCCCGGCCGGGGTTCGAGCTGTCCGCCACCCATCTGGCCGAGACCGGCGACGGCCGCGTCCACCTGCTGGAGATCCCGGCGTTGGCGATCTCGTCGACCGAGTGCCGCCGTCGTGCCGCAGCAGGTCACCCCGTCTGGTACCTGGTTCCCGACGGGGTGGTGCAGTACATCGCCAAACGCAACCTCTACCGGCCGGAAGGGTCCACCAGACTCGACGGCACCCCCGCAGCGACGGCCCCGGCTCATCGTGAGACCGTCACCACCAGCCCCCACACCGAGGAGATCCCCTAGTGACAGCCAGCCCCGAGGCCTTGGAGATGGCCGCTATCGCGGCCCGCGCAGCAGACGAGAAGCTGGCGACCGACATCGTCGTGCTGGACGTCTCCGAGCAACTCGTCATCACCGACTGCTTCGTTCTGGCCTCCGCGGAGACCGAGCGTCAGGTCAACTCGGTCGTCGAGGAGATAGAGGACACGCTCCGCGAGGCGGGCCACAAGCCTTTGCGCCGTGAGGGCACCCGCGAGGGCCGGTGGGCGCTACTCGACTACAACGAGCTGGTGGTGCACGTCCAGCATGTCGACGAGCGTGACTACTACTCGCTCGACCGCCTGTGGAAGGACTGCCCCGTCGTGGAGATCGAGGGTGTGGAGTCCGGAACCCGGCCGGCCGGTGACGGTGCGGGCCACGCCGCCGGCGATTCGTTGGCGCCCGAGGAGCCGCAGCGGGACCAGGAGCTCTGACTGCGGTGACCCGTCGTCTCATCCTCCTGCGGCACGGACAGACGCACTACAACGCGTCGTTCCGTATGCAGGGCCAACTGGATACCGAGCTCAGCGAGCTGGGTGTCCGGCAGGCACACGCGGTCGGTCGGGTGCTCGCCCCGCGCCGACCGTGGACGATCCTGTCCTCGGACCTGCGCCGCGCCCGGGACACAGCGACGGCGCTGGCCGCCGAGGTGGGATTGGAGGTACACACGGACCCCAGGCTGCGGGAGACCCACCTGGGTTCGTGGCAGGGGATGAGCCACTCCGAGGTGGACGAACAGTGGCCTGACGCGCGCCAGCAGTGGCGTAGCCGTCCGCGGTGGTCGCCTCCGGAGGGGGAGAGCCGCATCGACGTCGCGCGGCGGACCCGCGCGGTGGTCGACGAGCTGGTGGAGCAGGCGCCGGAATGGAACGAACATCCCGCCGTGCTGGTCGCGCACGGTGGGGCGATCGCGGCCCTGACCGCGGCGTTGCTGGAGCTCCGAGTGGAGCAGTACCCGATGTTCAACGGTCTGGGCAACACTTGTTGGGTGCAACTCTCCGCGCATCCCCGTCCACAGGGCTCCCCGGGCTCGGCCGCCGAGCCCGAGGTGGGCCCCGTCACCGACACCGCACGCGGTCTGCTCTGGCGATTGGACCAGTGGAACGCAGGGATCACACTTCCGGAGGAGGCGCAGTGACCATCCGGCTCGTAACCGATTCCGCGTCAGACCTCCCACAGGAGTGGATCGACGAGTTCGACATCACCGTCGTGCACCTCCATGTGGTCGAGGAGGGGGACAGGGCGGTCTCCACAGCGGCGGTGACGCCCGACCAGCTGGCCACCATCTACGAGGAGCTGCTCTCGGATCCCGAATGTACCGGCGTCGTCTCGGTGCACCTGTCACGGCAGCTGTCGCGCACGTGGGAGTCCGCGGCGGACGCGGCCACGAGGTTCGGCGGGCGGGTGCTGGTGTCGGACTCGCAGGGCGGGGGCATGGCGTACGGTGCCGCGGTCGCCCAGTGTGCGTGGGCGGCCCGCAACGGTCTCGGGCTTTCCGGCGTGTACGAACTGGCCGAGCGGCTCAGTCGGGGGGCGTCGACGTTTGCCGCCCTAGAGTCGCTCGAGCATCTGCGTCGCGGCGGCCGGATCAGCGCGGTCGCCGCGATATTCGGAAGCGTGCTGGCGATGCGGCCGGTGATCGTGTTGCGGGCGGGCTCCGTGGACCTGGCCGCCAAGGCCCGGACCACCACCAAAGCTCATCAGCGGCTGCGGACGCTCTTGCGTGATGAGATCGGCCGCGGCGACGTCCTGGTGGTGGTCCATCATCATGAGGCGCTGGAGCGGGCCGAGGAGATGGCCACCGAGATCCGCAAGGAGACCCCGTTCCCGGAGCGGGTCATGATCGTCGAGTTCGACGAGGTGCTGGCCTGGCATCTGGGCCCTGGAACTGTGGGAGTGTCCGTCACGGAGCTCATGGACCCCGAATTCCCCATACCCGTTCTTTCTCCACAGGCCACCGACTGACGCCCCACTTCCGGCCGGGAGCTCGACCCGGTCAGGGCTAGCGTCGGCGTCATGCGATCCGACACCCGGGCCAGGCCCGCCGCCGCTGTCGATGCCGGGCGGGACCCCACCAGAGCCGCGGCACTGCAGCGCCTGGCGTCCGCCACCGAGGATCCTCCGGAGCCTGTCGCAGCGCCGCACCGTGCCGAAGCCGCATCGGCCACAGAGCCACCGGCCGCCTCACCCGGTGTCGCCGAACCAGCCGCAGCCGCACGGCCCGACTCACCGGGCGACATCTCACCGGGCGCTTCACAGGGCGTCGCCTCGCCGACACCCGCATCGCCCACCCCGCA
>CAMNYG010000323.1 GCA_946570335.1 uncultured Dietzia sp.
GTCTGACACGACGCCTCCAGGAACAGCCCCGCGCCGACCAGCACCGCGCCGGACACCAGGACCGCCACCGCGGCCGGCAGCTCCCGCTCCGCCACGGCGAGATCGCCGAGACGCAGCAGGAAGAACAGGCTCAGCCCCACACCGCCCCCCGTCGCCGCGGAGCCGAGCACCGCGGAGGCCTGCCCGAGCGCCGCGCTCCGAGCGATGGTCAGTGGGTGCATCTGGCTCCGGTCCTGGCCGACGGAGTTGTCGGAGATCGCGCTCCGGATCCGCACGGCCAGCAGGATGTCGATGGCCGCGATCACGACCAACGTCACCCAACCGAAACCGATCGAGGGCATCGAGCCGAGGAACGTGCCGGTGAGGACGTAGGCGGCCACGGCGGCGACGAGCGCCACCAGCGCGAGCGTGGAGACGGCGATCCGGGTCACCTCAGCCCTCCCAGCGTTCCGGCGCGAGGCTGTCGTCCAGTCGTCGCACGGCGGTGACGTCGGTGGGGTCGAGCTCACCGATCAGGCTGCGCACCGGGGCGGAGCCCAGCACGGCGTCCGGCTCGATCTCGAGCCACGGGACCAGGACGAACGCCCGCTCCCGGGCCCGGGGGTGCGGGAGCGTGAGGGTGGGGTCCGCGGAGGTCACGGGGTGACCGTTCTCCTCGGCCACCACGACGTCCACGTCGAGCGTGCGCGGCCCCCAACGCACTTCCCGGGTGCGGCCGGCCTCGCGTTCGCGCTCGAAGCCCCACTCGAGGACGTCCCCCGGTGAGCCGGGGTGCTCCACGACGAGCACCGCGTTGAGGAAGTCGTCCTGCTCGACGCCGCCCCACGGCGGGGTGGCGTACAGCGACGACACGCCACGCAGGATCCCCTCGGCGGCCGCCGCCTCGGTAACGCCCCGAAGCAGCGCCAGCGCATCCCCCTGGTTGCCCCCGATCGACAGCACCGCCCGGCAGGTCATGGCGCGCTCACCTCCCGCTCGGGCACGTCCCGCCGCGAGCGCGTCGCGACCACCGCGACGTCCGCGAACTCGGCGGGGATGGGCGCCTGCGGCTTGTGGAGGGTGACCTCCACGGCGTGGGCGGACGGTGCCATCTCCATGATCCCGTCGGCGATCCGGGACGCCACCGTCTCGACGAGATCGCATGCCGGCCCGGCCACGACGTCGCGGGCGAACAGTGCCAGCGCACCGTAGTCGACCGTGTCGGCGAGATCGTCCGACGCCGCCGCGGTGGTGAAGTCCGTCCACAGCACCACGTCCACCAGGAAGTCCTGGCCGTCCCGCTTCTCGTGGTCGAAGACCCCGTGGTGTCCGCGGACCTTCAGCCCCCTGAGCTCGATCCGGTCTGCCATCAGCTCGTTCCCGCCCTTCCCGACGTCCACGCGGCGGCCACCTTCACCGCGTCCACGCTCGGTGCGACGTCGTGGACGCGCACCCCCCACGCCCCGGCCACGGCGGAGATCGCCGTGATCGCCGCGGTGGCCGCATCCCGGCCGGACACCTCACGCGCCCGCCCCTCCGCGTCGTGGAGAAGGGAGCCGATGAACCGCTTCCGTGACGCGGCGATCAGGACCGGAAAGCCCAGCCCGGTCAGCTGGTCGAGGCCGTGCAGCAACGCCCAGTTGTCCCGGGCGTCCTTTGCGAATCCCAGCCCCGGATCCAGGACGATGTGATTGGCGTCTATCCCGGCCGCGAGCGCGGCGTCGGCCCGCCGGCACAGGTGGTCGCGGACAGACCCCACGACGTCGCCGCCGTAGTCCGCCCGTCCTCCGGCCCCGGCGCGGTAGTCGTCCGGTGAGACCCAGTGCATCAGGATCACCGGGGCCCCGTGCTCGGCCACCACCGCCAACATGTCCGGGTCGGCGAGACCACCGGAGACGTCGTTGATGACCGTGGCCCCGTCCGCCAGGGCGCTCGCCGCGACGCGGGCGCGCATCGTGTCGACGGAGACCGGCACCCCGTCGGCGCGGAGCGCCCGGACCAGTGGCAGCACCCGGCGTCGTTCATCCGACTCGTCGACGCGCAGCGCTCCGGGACGTGTGGATTCTCCACCCACGTCGATGAGATCGGCACCGTCGGCGATCATCCCGCGGGCGTGCGCCACGGCGTCCTCGTACGCGAGGTGCCTCCCGCCGTCGGAGAACGAGTCCGCGGTGACGTTGAGTACGCCCATGACCGCACAGCGGCCGGGGCGCGGCAGCGGCTCTGCCGCGCTCACGTCCCGCGCAGGAGGCCCAGTGCCTCCGCCCTGGTCGAGGCGTTGCTGCGCATGGTGCCGCGCACCGCCGAGGTGGTGGTGACAGAACCCGGCTTCCGGATACCACGCATGGCCATGCACAGGTGCTCGCACTCGATCACCACGAGCACGCCCGAGGGATCCAGTCGGTCGACGAGCGCGTCGGCCACCTGGCTGGTCAGCCGCTCCTGGACCTGCGGGCGCTTGGCGTAGAGATCCACCAGACGGGCGAGCTTGCTCAGGCCCGTGACGGCTCCGGACCTGCCGGGGATGTAGCCGATGTGGGCCACGCCGTGGAACGGCACCAGATGGTGCTCGCAGGTGGAGTAGATGGGGATGTCCCGCACCAGCACCAGCTCACGGTGGTCCTCGTCGAAGGTCTTGGACAGCACCTCCGACGGATCCGTGAACATCCCGGAGAACACCTCACGGTAGGCGCGGGCGACCCGGGCCGGGGTGTCCCGCAGTCCCTCGCGGTCCGGGTCCTCACCCACGGCGATCAGAAGTTCGCGGACCGCCGCCTCGGCACGCTCGGCGTCGAACACGCGGCCGGTGGCGACCGACAGCGGCTCGACTGCGGAGATCTGGTCTGTGCTCGTCATTCATCCTCTTCTCGCACGGATCCGACCGGGAGGTCAGTCGTCACGTTCCCACGGCGCACGCCACCCGGGTTCCTTGTCCTCGCGGCGATGGGAACCGCCGGTGGGCGCATCGCGATCCGGATCAGTATCCGTGACCGGCCCCGGCGCGGGATCGGCGGGCGTCACGGAGCCGCTGCCCCGACCGTCCACCGCGGACCACGCGCGCGGCTGCTCCTGCCGGGTCGGCGACG
>CAMNYG010000324.1 GCA_946570335.1 uncultured Dietzia sp.
TGGGCGTGGGCTCAGGCGTCGCCGCCGGTGTCGCCGTCGCCGTTGTCGCCGTTGTCGCCGTCGCCGTCATCGCCGTTACCGATCCCGGCGAGCGAACCGAGCGCCATCGCACCGGATTCGACGCTGCCTCCGGAGATCATGTCCGGGGAGACGACCTCCAGCGAACCGCCCGGGATACGGCCGTTGATCTGGTCGGCCACGACCTGCGGGTCGATTCCGGTGTAGGTCTCCAGCCCCTCGCCGCCGTCAGGGACGCACGCCAGCACTGCCAGCGCCGGAGAATTCGGGGCCACGGCCGTCCATGCGACCTCCTCACCCGCGCCCACCAGCACGGTGCCTTCGGTGTTTCCAAACACGATCGCGACCAGCGCCCCCTGGAGGTCACCCGACTCGTCGGGGTTCGGGTCCGGTGTGGCCTCCGGCGCGCCTGTCTCGTCGCCGGCGAGCAGGGAGATGTCGCCGCCGTCCTCGAGTGCGTTGACCAGCGCCAACGCGGCGCCGATATCATCCGGATCGTAGTTGGTGTCCAGGTCCTCCTCGATGACGGTCGAGTACGGGGCGGTGAAGCCGAGGCAACGCTGATCCGTGTCGGTCTCGTTGACGTAGTTGACCGTCGGGCCGCCATCCTCGTTTGGCGTGACGGTTACCGGGCCGTTGAGCGCTTCCGCGGCGGTACCGAGATCCGTTGCGATCTCGCCGAAGTCGATCGAGCTACTGGATAGCGAGCCGGTCGACTCGTCCTGAGCAGTTGCCGCACCCGCCCCCGCCAGCGTGGTGCCGGCGGCCAGTGCCACGGCCGAAGCCCCGGCCAGAATTCGCTTGCCAGAAAACATCAAGACTCCTTGCAGTGTTCGGAGAACCACCGCCAGCGCGCTGCGGCGGCAGCTTGCGGCGCCTGTGCGACACCTGAGGACACCGTGACACGAATCACGTCCACCCCGGGCCCGACCGCCCGAAACCTCGACTGGTGTGAACGCTAATTAATGTCGCCGTCCCCCCAGGTCACAGCGGCCACATGCGCAACATGGACCTCGCTCATCCGGTCCGATGTCTCAGGCGATACCGTGTGTGCAGGACCACACGAAAGGGCTCACCTGTGACCAGCACCCCCACCGGCCCGCTCGCCGGAATCCGCGTCGTCGAACTCAACGGCATCGGCCCCGGACCGCACGCCTGCATGATGATGGCCGACCTGGGCGCCGACGTCGTGACCGTCATGCGCCCCGGAGAACTGGCCACCCAGGTCGACGGCTGGGCGCACATCACCCGCCGCGGCCGGACGGTCGTGGAGGCGGACCTCAAGAGCGACGAGGGCCTGGCGCAGGTGCGCGGCCTCATCGCCAAGGCAGACGTGCTGGTCGAGGGCTTCCGCCCCGGGGTCACCGAGCGCATGGGGCTGGGCCCCGACGAGTGCCTCGAACTCAACCCGCGCCTGGTCTACGCCCGCATGACCGGCTGGGGCCAGCACGGACCGCTCGCCCAGTCCGCCGGCCACGACCTCAACTACATCTCGCTCACCGGCCACCTCAACGCCACGGCCCGCAAGGGCGAGCGCCCCGTTCCGCCGCTGAACCTCGTGGGCGACTTCGGCGGTGGGTCGATGTTCCTCATCCAGGGCATCCTCGCGGCGATCATCGAGCGCGCCACCTCCGGCAAGGGCCAGGTCATCGACGCCGCCATGACAGACGGCGCCTCGGTTCTCGGCCAGTTCCAGTGGGCCATGCGCGCCCGCGGCCAGTGGTCGGACGTCGCCGGCACGAACATGCTGGACACCGGCTTCCCGTTCTATGACGTCTACACCTGCTCGGACGGCAAATACATGGCCGTCGGCGCGCTCGAGCCGCAGTTCTACGCCGAGTTCACCCGCATCCTCGGGATCGACGGCGAGGAGGTCCCCGGCCAGTTCGATGTCGAGCGCTGGGACGAGCTGCGCGAGATCATCGCCGGCACGTTCGCGACCAGGACCCGTGACGAGTGGGCCGAGCTGTTCTACGGCACCGACGCCTGCACCACCCCGGTCCTGACCTACACCGAGTCCCTGGATCACCCGCACAACGTCGCTCGTGAAACCTTCGTCGAGGTCGGCGGGGACATGGGCCCGGCGCCCGCGCCCCGGTTCTCGCGCACCCCGGCCGCCCCGGTCCCGGCCGCTCCCCCACGCGAGGTGACCGATATCGAGCAGGTCTGGGTCTGAGCATGGGTGAGCCGGAGACCGGATCGCGGGTCGACGGAATAGTCCTGACACTGGACCCGGACTCGACCGAGCCCCCGTTTCGCCAGCTCAAGGGGCAGATAATCGAGGCGATCCGGCGCGGAACGCTGACGCCCGGCACCCGCATGCCGGCCATTCGCACCCTGGCGACGGACGTGGGGATCGCCGCGAGGACCGCGGCCAAGGTCTACAGCGAACTCGAGGAGGCGGGGATGCTCGAGGGCCGCGGTCGCTCCGGCACCTTCGTCACGGCGCCCGACCTGACGAGTGCGGTCCTGACCCGCGCCGCCGAGGAGTTCGCCGAACGGGCCGCGGGCTCGGGCTTCACCCTCAACGAGGCGATCGCCGCGGTCCGCGTGGCCTACAGCCATCTCGACTGATCGGCGACAGTGTCATCGCCTGCGCGAGGACCTCGTCACCTCCAGTTCGAGAAGCACGGAGTGCCGTGAAACACACCACGTCCGGTAATGGTCAGGGCGACACACCCGATAATGCCTGTATGAACAAGACCCGCACCGGATCCTTCGCCGCCGCTCTGGCGCTGACCGCCGTCACCGTGGCCGCGACCCCCGCACACGCCGCCCCCGCCGTGGAAACCGCCGCGCCCGCCGTGGAATCAGCCACGGTGCACTACGCCACGACCGGCACCGGGTCCTCCGCGACCGGTTCCTTGGAGAACGAGTTCGTGCAGGCCGGGCTCATCCTCGCCGCGGGTCTCGGTGTCTCGGCCGCGCTGGCCATCGGTGCCGGAATCGCGGGTGGCGCGATCGAGCTGCCACAGATCCCGGGCTTGCCCCTCTGACATCACCTGTTCAACGACGACACCCCGCGTGAGGTACCGCGGGTGTGCT
>CAMNYG010000325.1 GCA_946570335.1 uncultured Dietzia sp.
GTGCTCGACCTGCCTGAGATCCGACATGGACGTCCCTTCCTGACGTTGGGGGTCGGCCTCGGCCGATCGCACCCGTTCCCGTGATGACCATCACCCTATACTTGCACCTCCTAGTAATCCAGGAGTCGCCCCCGATCGGGCACCCCCTCCCCTTTCGGGTGTACCGCCCTGCCGCACCCCCGACCTACTGTGAGCTGACTCACTTGATCAGTCCGTCGACAGGAGCACTCATGCCCCCGCTCTCCACCGAGGCCACCGAACGGTTCCGCGCCGCCCGCGACTTCCTGCAGGCGAACGCCGAGAACTACGACGCCGCCCGGGAGGGCTTCACCTGGCCCGAGCTCGACGAATGGAACTGGGCGCTGAACTGGTTCGACGTCCAGGCCGAGGGCAACCACGACCCGGCGCTGTGGATCGTCGAGGAGCACGACGGGGGCGGGGAGCCCACCGAGGCCAAGTACTCCTTCGACGAGATGCGCATCCGCTCCGATCGCACCGCGAACTGGCTGCGTGCCCGGGGCGTCGAGCCGGGTGACCGGATCCTGCTCATGCTCGCCAACCAGGTCGAGCTGTGGGACGTGATGCTCGCGGTGATCAAGCTCGGCGCCGTGGTCATCCCAGCCACGACCCTGCTCGCCGAGGGCGACCTGCGGGACCGCATCGCGCGCGGTGGCATCAGGCACGTGATCGCGCGCGACGAGCTGGCAGGGCGGTTCGACGCCATCGCCGGCGACTACCAGCGCATCTCCGTCGGTGGCGCGCCCGAGGGCTGGACGGACCTCGCGGGCGCCATGGACGCATCCCCCGACTTCGAGCCGAGTCACACCACGCACGCCGACGAGACCCTGCTGCTGTACTTCACCTCGGGCACCACCAGCAAGCCAAAGCTCGTGGAGCACACGCACGCCTCGTACCCGGCCGGCCACCTGTCGACCATGTACTGGATCGGCCTGCAGCCCGGCGACGTGCATCTCAACGTCTCCTCGCCCGGCTGGGCCAAGCACGCGTGGTCCAACGTGTTCGCGCCGTGGATCGCCGGCTCGTGCGTCTTCCTCTACAACTACTCCCGCTTCGACGCCACGGCGATGATGCGCGAGATGGACCGTTGCGGCGTGACCAGCCTGTGCTGTCCGCCCACGGTGTGGCGCATGCTCATCCAGGCGGATCTGCGGCAGTTGAACAATCCGCCGCGACTGGCGGTGGGTGCCGGCGAGCCGCTGAACCCCGAGGTGATCGGCCGCGTCCGCGATGCGTGGGGCGTGACGATCCGCGACGGTTTCGGACAGACCGAGACGACCGTGCAGATCGCGAACACTCCCGGCCAGCCGATCAAGGACGGCTCGATGGGGCGCCCGTGCCCGGGCTTCGACGTGGCGCTGGTCGACCCGGCCACCGGCGAGGAGGTGACCGGAGACGGGGCCGAGGGTGAGATCTGCCTTCGCCTCGACCCGCGGCCGCTGGGCCTGATGATCGGCTACCACGAGGACGCCGAGCGCACGGACGCCGCCTACGCGGACGGCTTCTACCACACCGGTGACGTGGGATCACGCGACGCGGACGGCTACATCACCTACGTCGGCCGCACCGACGACGTGTTCAAGTCGTCCGACTACCGGATCTCCCCGTTCGAGTTGGAGTCGGTGCTTCTGGAGCACCCGGCGGTCGCGGAGGCGGCGGTGGTCCCCTCCCCCGACCCGGTCCGGCTGAGTGTGCCCAAGGCGTTCATCGTGCTGGCCGACGGGTGGGAGCCCACGGAGGACACCGCGCGGCAGATCTTCGAGTACTCGCGCACCCATCTGGCGGGCTACAAGCGCGTGCGCCGATTGCAGTTCACCGACCTGCCCAAGACCATCTCCGGCAAGATCCGGCGCGTGGATCTGCGCAGAGGCGAGGTCGACAACGGCCCGTCGGTGGACTTCCCCGGGGAATTCCGCGAGGACGTCCTGAAGGCCACCTCGAACTGATCGCTACTCCGGGCCCGCCGGGTGGATGACGTCGACGGGGCGGGGGCCGGTGGGCGCCCCGTCGGCGGATGTGGGAGATGACGTCAGGTCCGCCCGGCAGGCTCGCCCGCCCCTCACCGCCACAACCAGCCCGGCGGCCCGCCCTCACGGCCACAGCCAGCCCGGTGGCCCGCCCCTTGCCGTCTCCACCGACTTTGGCGACATGATCGTGAATTAAGGTGGCGCCACCGCGGTTATCGGGCCGGATTCTCGCGGTGGTGCCACCAAAGATTCGCGGGCGGCCGGGGTGGAGTCGTCGGCGCGAGATCTCCTCAGCCCCGCAGGTGGACGTCAATCTCCTCGGGCGTCCAGGGTGGACTGTCGTGGAAATCCCGGAAGGCCAGGATCCGTGCCTCGGGTGTGGGGAATCTTCCGAGGAAGCCTCCCGAGCCGGCGAACACCCCTCCGGTGATCCCGGCCGACAGTTCCGAGGCCAGATAGGTGTAGAGGGGCGCCACGTACTCGGGCCCGGCGGGGTCGAGCGCACCGGCCACGCTGAGCTCGTCCAGCATTCCCCTGCGACCCAGTTGTCGGATCTGCTGCTCGTAGTCCTCGCCCTCGGACAGCCTGGTGCGCGCACCTGGGCACACGACGTTCGCCCGCACACCGTGCTCCTGAAGCTCCGCAGCGATCGCCATCGTCAGCGAGGTCACCGCGCCCTTTCCGGCCGGGTAGCCGGTCCCGCCGTAGTCACCCTTCCACGCGAAGGACGAGGTGGTGACGATGGTGCCCGCCCCTGCCGCGACGAAATGGGGGGCGAACACCCGGCAGGTGGCGAACACCGTGCCCAGGTGGGCGTCCATGAGGTCAGTGAATTCGTCATGGGAGACCGTGAGGATCGACGATCCCACGGGTTCGGCGACCCCTGCGCAGGTGATGAGTCCGGCCACGGCCGAGTCTCCCTCGCGGGCCTGCTCGAGGAGCCCACCGGCCACCGCCGGGTCGTGGGCGGAGCCGACGACCCCGCTGATCCGACCCGTCGACGTCGCCGCCAGTACAGCGACCTGCTCGTCCAGCGCTTTGTGTTCCTGCGCGAGGCGGGGGAATATTAT
>CAMNYG010000326.1 GCA_946570335.1 uncultured Dietzia sp.
GCGGCCCCCGCGTGTCCGCCCCCCGGCGTCGCCCTCGTCGGCCTGCACGCCGAGATGCCCCAGCAGTCCGCCGAGCGTGACTTCGAGCCGGCCCGCGGCGACGACAAATGGATCGTCTACACCGGCGGTACCACCGGTTTCCCCAAGGGTGTGCAGTGGAACCACTCGGACTACTACTACGCGTGCCTGTCCGGCGGAAACCCCTACGGGGACAAGCGGCACAGCCCGGCCGAGGTCGCCGAGCACATCAACCCCGACGGCGGATTCCGGGTCGTGATGTCCGCGCCGCTCATGCACGGGGCCGGCCTGTTCACCCTGCTGACCTTCGTCAACCTCGGTGGACACCTGCTGATGTTCCGCGACTTCGACCCGGAGCAGATCGTCCAGACCATCGCCGACCGCCAGGGCCAGATGCTGGTGTTCGTGGGCGACGGCATGGCGGTGCCGATCACCGACGCGATCGTGGCCAACAAGGACAAGCTCGACTTCAGCTCCCTGTTCATGGTCGCCTCGGGCGGCGGCATCTGGTCCAAGGCCACGCGTGACCGTCTGCTGGAGGTGCTGCCCAACATCATGACCCGCGACAACTTCGGTGCCTCGGAGTCGGGCAACGACGGCGAGCTGGCCATCACGGAGAAAGCGGAGCTGACGATCCCCTCCAGCGCCAAGATCGGCCTGATCGACGAGTTCAACAAGCCGATCCAGCCGGGCTCGGACGAGATCGGCTACATCGTGCGCCGCGGTCACGTCCCCGTCGGCTATTGGAACGACCCGGAGAAGACCGCCAAGACCTTCCCGGTCATCGATGGTCGCCGCGTCTCCGTACTGGGCGACATGGGCCAGATCCGCGAGGACGGCACGATCGTTTTCCTGGGACGAGGCTCGGGCTGCATCAACACCGGCGGCGAGAAGGTCTTCCCGGAGGAGGTCGAGCAGGCGCTCAAGGCCCACCCGGCCGTCCACGACGCGCTGGTCGCCGGCGCCCCGGACGAGCGGTACGGCCAGAAGGTGGCCGCCGTGGTGTCCTTCCGTGAGGGGCAGTCCGCCTCGTTCGAGGAGCTCACCGAGTTCCTGCGCGGATCGCTGGCCAACTACAAGGTCCCCAAGACCATCGTGGACGTCCCGGAGATCCGCCGTTCGCCGGCGGGCAAGGCCGACTACAAGTGGGCCAAGGACACGGTGGCCGCGGGCTGATCCGCGCCGGTTGTCCTGAAGGCGAACGAGGGCCGGGTCCGAACGGTTGCGGGCCCGGCCCTCGCGCGTGCGGGGCCGTACGATCTGGGGCATGCGTAGATTCGATCCGACGGCGCGGCTGCGCGGCCTGTCCCGGTCGTATCGGGACCGGTACGGCCGCCGCGCCCGGGCGCTCGCGGCGGTGCTCGAGGGTGACGACGACGAAGTGGTGGTCGTGAACCCCTGGCAGCTGCGGCTTCCCCGGACGGTCGTTCTGGCGGCGGCGCGGAGCCGGGGGCTGGAACCCGTCGGTGGCACCCGCGCGCTCGTGCAGCGTGGGCCGTGGCTGGAACCGATGCGGTTCGCGCGGGTGGAGGGCCCCGCGTGAGCGTGGGTTGGGCGCTCGTCGCGCTGGCCCTGCTGCCGGTCGTGGTGTGGTTGCTGGCGGTCGCCGTGGTGGCAGTGCGTCGGTGGCTGCGGCGCCGGGGAGACGAGGGCACGCGCCGACTGAGGCTGGCGCGGATGCTGCGGCGGGCGGACCTCGTCGTCGTCCCCACCTCGGACGTGGACCTGCCGGAGCACACGGTGCTCGAGGTGGCCGCAGAGGCGGGCATGAGGTTTCTCGGCTACGAGCGACCGGACACGCTGCTGCGGCGCCGGGTCGGGGTGTTCGTGCGCGTCGGCGGGCCGGTCGACCGGGTGATCCGGGGGGAGGGCGCGGAGGCAGATGCCGCCACGTCAGCAGTGCATGCCGGGAGGGTTCCGGCGTCCGGGTAGTGTCGCGCGCATGCGCATCGGAATGGCACTGAACTACAGTGGCGGGTTCGCCGAGACCGCGGCCGAGGCCGCCGACCTCGAGCGGGCAGGCCTGGACATCGCGTTCGTCCCGGAGGCGTACTCGTTCGACGCGGTGAGCCAGCTGGGCTACCTCGCGGCCAAGACCTCCACCATGGAGCTGGCGTCCGGCATTCTGCAGATCTACACCCGCACGCCGACGCTCACCGCCATGACCGCCGCGGGGGTCGACTTCGTCTCCGATGGTCGCTTCACTCTCGGCCTGGGAGCGTCCGGTCCGCAGGTGGTGGAGGGTTTCCACGGCGTGAAATACGACGCGCCGCTGGCCCGCACGCGGGAGATCATCGAGATCTGTCGCCAGGTGTGGCGCCGCGAGAAGGTCGTCCACGACGGCGTCAAGTACCAGATCCCGCTGCCCGCCGACCAGGGCACCGGGCTGGGCAAGCCGCTCAAGCTGATCAATCACCCGGTGCGCGAGAATATCCCCGTGGTGCTGGCCGCGTTGGGGCCGAAGAACGTGGAGCTGGCCGCCGAGATCGCGAACGGCTGGCAGCCCATCTTCTTCCACCCCGAGAAGGCGCACCTGGCGTGGGGCGAGGCGCTGGCCAAGGGGCGTGCCAAGCGTGACCCGTCGCTCGGTGAGCTGGAGGTGTACGCGGGTCCGCCGCTGGCGATCTGCGAGGAGTCCGAGGTGCCCGGATACCTGGACTTCGTCCGGCCGCATCTGGCGCTGTACATCGGCGGCATGGGTGCGCGTGGCAAGAACTTCTACAACGAGTTGGCTTGTCGCTACGGTTACGAGGCCGAGGCGAAGGTGATCCAGGACCTGTACCTGGACGGCAAGAAGGACGAGGCGGCCGCGGCCGTGCCGGACGAGCTCGTGCGATCGGTCTCGCTGATCGGGCCCGCGTCGTACGTGGCCGAGCGGGTCGAGGCGTTCCGTGAGGCCGGGGCCACCACGCTCACCGTGGTCCCGATGGCGATCGACGCGCCGGGTCGCATCAGGCTGGTGGAGCAGTTCCGCGCCCTCTGCTGAGCACCGCGGAGACCCACGCCGGCATCCGCTCCCGCGCCTGCACTGGC
>CAMNYG010000327.1 GCA_946570335.1 uncultured Dietzia sp.
TAGACGAGCCACAGCTGGCCGGTGGAGATGCCGATCGTGGACACGAAGAAGCCCACGACCCAGAAGGCGCCCGCGACGACCATCGACTTCCGCGGGCCCGCGCGCTCCACCCATGTGCCGCCGATCGCGGACGAGATGCCCAGCATCGCGATGGCCAGCGAGAAGATCCAGCCGATCGCGACATCGCCGCCCTCGCCCATCCCGAAGTGCTCTGCCAGCGGGATCTTGAAGACGGAGAACGCATATGCCTGGCCGATGCTCAGGTGGATCGCGAGCGCCGCCGGCGGGATGAGCCACCGGTTGAAGGTCGTGGGCGCGATGATCGCCTCGCGGTCGAGGACGGACATGGGAGCTCCTTTGCTCGGTGAGGCCGACTCCTGGAATATCTTTGCGGGACGCGGCGCACATGTCGATTGTTCGATTCTCGTGTTGCGGGTGTGCGGGGGCCTCGGAGAGTCTGTCCTGACCAGTAGTTTCGCTGGTACCCTGCGGTCATGGCGAGGTTCAGTCCCCTGGAGTGGCCGGTCTTCCGGCAGTTCCGGTCCGGTGATCCCACCGGCCGGGGCTCCTCTGTGACGTCCGCCAAGACCCGCGCGATCACCCCGCGCACCTCCACGGCGGATGCCGTCGTCAAGTCCGTGTGCCCCTACTGCGCGGTGGGCTGCGGCCAGAACGTCTTCGTGCGCGACAACAAGGTCGTGCAGATCGAGGGCGACCCGGACTCGCCCATCTCGCGCGGACGCCTCTGCCCCAAGGGCGCGGCCAGCGAGCAGCTGGTGAACGCGCCCTCCCGTGTCACGCAGGTCCTCTACCGCGCCCCGCGCGGCAAGGACTGGCAGACGCTGGACCTGGAGACCGCGACGGACATGATCGCGGACCGCTTCCTCGAGGCCCGCCGCAAGCATTGGCAGGACACGGACCAGCACGGCAGCCCGTTGCGCCGCACGATGGGGATCGCCAGCCTGGGCGGTGCGACCATCGACAATGAGGAGAACTACCTCATCAAGAAGCTGTTCACCGCAGCGGGCGCCATCCAGATCGAGAATCAGGCCCGTATTTGACACTCCGCCACGGTTCCCAGTCTGGGATCCTCGTTCGGAAGAGGCGGAGCCACGCAGCCCGTCCAGGACATGGCGAATGCCGACTGCATCGTCATCCAGGGCTCGAACATGGCCGAATGCCATCCAGTGGGCTTCCAATGGGTCACTGAAGCGCGCCTGCGCGGGGCGAAGATCATCCATGTCGACCCCCGCTTCACCCGAACGACCGCCAGCGCGGACAAGCACGTCCCCATTCGGGCGGGCTCCGACATCGTGCTCCTGGGCGCGCTCATCCGCAGCGTCCTGGAGCAGGGCCTGCACTTCGATGAGTACGTCCGCCACTACACGAACGCCGCGAACCTCATCAGCCCCGACTATCAGGGGCCCGAGGACCTGGACGGACTGTTCTCCGGGTATGACCCGGAGACCCACGCGTACGACAACGCGACGTGGCAGTACGAGCTGGACGAGAACGGCGAGCCCGTCGTCGACCCCACGCTCACGCACCCGCGCAGCGTGTTCCAGATCCTCACGCGCCACTACGCTCGCTACACCCCGGAGCTGGTCGAGGAGGTCTGTGGCATCACGCCGGAGGACTTCGACTACCTGCTGCGGTCCGTGACCGAGAACTCCGGCCGCGAGCGGACCACGTGCTTCGCCTACGCGGTGGGCTGGACCCAGCACTCGCTGGGCGCGCAGTTCATCCGGACGGCGTCGATCCTGCAGCTGCTGCTGGGGAACATGGGCCGTCCCGGCGGCGGTGTCATGGCGCTGCGCGGTCACGCAACGATCCAGGGCTCGACGGACATTCCCACCCTGTTCAACCTGCTGCCCGGGTACCTGCCGATGCCCTCCGCCGGCGCGCACGACGACTTCCGCGACTACGTGGCGAGCGTCGGCACCCCGGAGGCGCAGAAGGGCTTCTGGTCCAACGGCGGCGCGTACGCGGTGAGCCTCCTCAAGGCGTGGTGGGGCGATGCCGCGACCCCGGAGAACGACTTCGCGTTCGACTACCTGCCGCGGATCAACGGCGCCCACGGCACGTACCAGACGGCAGAGAGGATGCTCGCCGACAAGGTCGACGGCTTCTTCATCCTGGGGCAGAACCCCGCGGTGGGCTCGGCGAACGGGCGCATGCAGCGCATGGCGATGAGCCACCTCAAGTGGCTGGTTGTCCGCGACTTCTCCCTCATCGAGTCCGCCACCTGGTGGAAGGACGGCCCGGAGATCGAATCCGGCGAGCTCAAGACGGAGGAGATCGACACCGAGGTCTTCTTCCTGCCCGCCGCCAACCACACGGAGAAGGCCGGCAGCTTCACCCAGACCCAGCGCCTGGTGCAGTGGCGCTTCAAGGCGGTCGACCCGCCGGGCCAGGCCCAGAGCGAGCTCGACTTCTTCTACGTGCTGGGCCAGAAGATCCGCGAGCGCCTCGCGGACTCGACGGACCCCCGCGATCGGCCCCTGCTCGACCTCACGTGGGACTACCCCGTCGACGAGCACGGCGAGGTCGACGCGACCGCCGTCGTGCGGGAGATCAACGGTTACCACGTGGGCAGCGACGACAGCGCGGCCGACAGTGTTGCCGACGGCGACAGTGGCCCAGCCCCCGGCACACCCGTCGACACCTTCAATGAGCTGCGCGCGGATGGGTCCACGGCCAGCGGCTGCTGGATCTACGCGGGCGTGTTCGCCGGCGGCGAGAACCGCGCGGCGCGGAAGGTCCCGCGCAGCCAGCAGGACGAGGCGGCACTGGACTGGGGCTGGGCGTGGCCGGCGAACCGCCGGATCCTCTACAACCGCGCCTCGGCGGACCCGGACGGCAAGCCGTGGTCGGAGCGGAAGCGCCACGTCTGGTGGGACGCGGACCAGGGCCGCTGGATCGGCCGCGACGTCCCCGACTTCCCGGTGGACCGGTCTCCGGAGGCGACCGGGGCCTCGGCGTACGGCGGCACGGGATCCCTGAACGGCGACGACCCGTTCATCATGCAGCCCGACGGCAAGGGGTGGCT
>CAMNYG010000328.1 GCA_946570335.1 uncultured Dietzia sp.
ATCAGTTCCGGCAGTTGTCGGCCAAGCTGGCCCGCGCCTGGGCGCTCTCGGCGGGTACCGGAGATCTCGAGGCGATCAAACCCGAGGTGCGGTTCATCGAGGAGGCGCGAACGTGGATGCTCAAACTCGACGCGCAGGACCGGATCGGCAGCGGCGAGCAGGTTCCCGAGGAGATCAAACGGATCCTCGGTGAGCTGATCGTGGACTCCGCCGCCAGCACCGGCGTCGTGGACATCTACTCCGAGGCCGGACTGCCACTGCCCCGACTCGACACGCTCACTCCCGACTGGGTGGAGGAGGCGCAGAAGCCGAGCAAGGCGCACCTGGCGATCGAGGCGCTCAAGGCGGAGCTGCTCGAGAAGAGCGCAGCCGTCACGCAGGGCAACGAGGTGCGCCGGCGCCTGTTCTCCGAGCGGGTCAACGAGCTGATGACGCGCTACACCAACCAGCAGCTCACGGCCGCCGAGGTGATCGCCGAGCTGGTGGAGCTGGCTCACGAGGTCCGCGCCGAGACGGAGCGTGGAAACCGGTTCGACCCGCCCCTGGAGAGCTATGAGCTGGCGTTCTACGACGTGGTGGCGTTGAACGACTCGGCCGTGGACGTGCTCGGGGACGACATCCTGGCGAAGATCGCCCGCGCGATCGTCGAGACCATGCGTCGGGACATCCGCACCGACTGGACGGTCCGCGAGGACGTCAAGGCCAAGCTCCGCGCCTCGGTCAAACGGACACTGCGCCGCTACGGCTACCCGCCGGACCAGCAGCCCGAGGCCATCCAGCAGGTCATGGCGCAGATGGAGGCGCTGGCGCCGAGGTTCGCGGAAAGAGGTTGACCCCCGGTGGTCGGGGCTGTTCGGGGCGTGACCTTCCCGGCCGTTCCCGGAACCCTGACCCCTGTCAGATTCCATGGCTATGATCCGCATCACAACCCAGTTCGTGAAGGATCTCCCACATGGCCGACACCGTCCGCGCTCAACTCCTCCGCCACGCCGACTCCGACGTCGTCGCGATCCGCCACGAGGACACGTCGATCACCTGGCGCGATTATCTCGCCGGCGCGGCCAAGCGGGCAGGCGCGATCGAGTCGGTGCTGCACGGCGTGTGGACGGAGAACGCGCGCACCGCCTCCTCGCAGCCCCGACACGTGGCGACGCTGCTCGAGAACACCCCGGAGATGCTCTACGCCCTGGCCGCCGGCGCGCTCGGCGGCTACGTGACCGTCGGCCTCAACGCCACCCGCCGCGGGGAGAGTCTTGCCCGCGACATCCGCAAGGCCGACTGCCAGGTGATCCTCACGGATTCCGAGCTCGAGCCGCTGCTGGACGGTCTCGACCTGGGGCCGGTCAGCATCATCAACACCGACTCGCAGCAGTGGAAGGCGCTGGTCGAGGCGTCGTCGGCACCCGCGGATCCACCCGAGGTCACGGCCATGGACCCGTTCATGCTCATCTTCACCTCGGGCACCTCGGGCGATCCCAAGGCGGTGCGGGTCGGCAACTTCACCGTGACGATGTCCGGCGAGAACCTCGCTCAGAACTTCGAGCTGACCTCGGACGACGTCCTGTACCTGTCCATGCCGCTGTTCCACTCCAACGCGATCATGGGCGGGTTCTCCCCGGCGATCGCGGTCGGCGCGACCATGGCGCTGGCCCGCCGGTTCAGCGCCAGCCGCTTCGGCGACGACATCCGCCGCTACGGCGTGACCTACATGAACTACGTCGGCAAACCGCTGGCCTACATCCTCGACACCCCGCCCCGGCCGGACGACGCCGACACGACCCTGCGTGCCGCCTTCGGCAACGAGGCCGCCGCCAAGGACATCCCGGCCTTCGCCGAGCGATTCGGCTGCCGGGTCTGGGACGCCTACGGCTCCACCGAGCTGGCGATCATCATCACCCGCACCGAGAACTCGCCGCTGGAGTCCATCGGGGAACCGTTCCCGGGGGTCGCCGTGTACGACCCCGTCACCGGCCAGGAATGTCCCCGGGCGATTGTCGACGACGACGGCGCCGTCACCAACCTCGACGCTTGCGTGGGAGAACTCGTCAACACCGACGGCGCCGGTTTCTTCGCCGGGTATTACAACGATGATCACGCGACCTCCGATCGCATGCGGAACGGCATGTACTGGTCGGGCGACCTGGCCTATCGGGACGCGGACGGCTACGTCTACATGGCCGGCCGCAGCGGCGACTGGCTGCGGGTCGACGGCGAGAACATGGCCGCCGGGCTCATCGAGGAGATCCTGCTGCGCCACCCGGCTCTCTCGCGCGTGGCCGTCTACGGACTGCCCGATCCGCGGGGGGTGGGCGACCAGCTGGCGGCGGCGATCGTCCCGCGTCACGACTCCTCGATCGACCCGGCGGGTCTCGAGGAGTTCCTCGCCGCCCAGCCCGACCTGTCGCCCAAGGCCTGGCCGCGCTGGGTCCGCATCGCCGGGGAACTGCCCACCACCGCGACCAACAAGATCCTCAAGCGCGAGCTCATCCGCCAGGGCGTCGGTGTCGCGGACGTGTGGTGGGAGCGCGACGAACGCGGCACCGCCTACTCGACGTTGGCGACTGCGCGCGTATGACGTTCGTCGTCACCCGCTTCGACTTCCGCGCCCCCGACGCCGGCCCGGAGACGCGCCGCGACCGCTACCGAGCCGCCCTCGACCTCGCCCGCTACGCGGAGGAGACCGGCCACGACGCGGTGAACCTGTCCGAACACCACGGGTCCGAGGACGGCTACCTGCCCTCCCCGCTCATCGCCGCCTCGGCCATCGCGGCGGTGACGAGCCGGATCCCCATCTCGGTGTGGGCGGTCATCGCGCCGCTGTACGACCCGGTGCGGCTGGCCGAGGACATGTCCGTGCTCGACCACCTGTCCTCGGGCCGGGTCAGCTACACCTTCGGCCTCGGCTACCGGCCGGCCGAGTACGCACTGCACTCCCGTGAGTGGCGGGGCCGCGGCGCCCGCCTCGAGGCCCAACTCGAGACGATGCTCGCCGCCTGGCGTGGTGAGCCCGTCGGCGAGGACCCGGTGGACGGCTCACCGCGA
>CAMNYG010000329.1 GCA_946570335.1 uncultured Dietzia sp.
GAGAAGGAGGCGGCCGGATACCGCCTGCGGTTCGACGAGGCTCTGTCGTTGCAGCTCCTGCTCGGGGCCCGGCGGCGATTCGTGGCCCGTGATCCGGCGCCACCGAGCCCGGTGCGCCCCGACGGGATCCGTGCGGCGATGCAGGCGCGGATGCCGTTCGAGCTCACGGCCGGCCAGCGTTCCGTGCTGGAGGACATTTCGGCGGATCTGAGCCGGGACGAGCCGATGAACCGTCTCCTGCAGGGCGAGGTGGGTTCCGGTAAGACCGTGGTGGCGCTGCTGGCCATGCTCCAGGTGATCGATGCCGGTCGGCAGTGCGTGCTGTTGGCGCCCACCGAGGTGCTGGCCACACAGCATCACCGCTCGCTGCACGCGATGCTCGGTGATCTGGCGGATGCGGGCCGACTCGGGGCGGCGGACGAGGCGACGCGCGTGGTCCTGTTGACGGGCTCGATGCCCACGGCGGAGCGTCGCCGGGCGCTACTGGACATCGTCACCGGTGAGGCCGGGATCATCGTGGGCACACACGCGCTCATCCAGGACTCGGTCGACTTCTTCGATCTGGGGCTGGTGGTGGTGGACGAGCAGCACCGCTTCGGGGTGCGGCAGCGGGATCGCCTTCGTGCGAAGGGCCGCGAGGGGATGGTGCCGCACCTGCTGGTCATGACCGCCACTCCGATCCCACGGACCATCGCCATGACGGTGTTCGGCGATCTCGAGGTGTCAGAGCTGGGTGAACTGCCGGGTGGGCGTCTGCCGATCTCGACATCGGTGGTGCCTGCCCGCGAGCGCCCGCGGTGGTTGGAGCGGACGTGGGAGCGGATCCGCGAGGAGGTGGCCGCCGGGAACCGGGCGTATGTGGTGTGCGCGCGGATCGACGACGACGCGGCCGGTGCGTCCGCGTCACCGGAGGACGGTGGTGTCGGTTCGGGGCAGGACGACGACAAGGGCGGCGACAGACCCCCGCTGGTCGCGGCAGTGCAGCTTCACGAGTACCTGTCCTCCGGTCCGCTCGCCGGGCTGAGGGTCGGGCTCATGCACGGCCGGCTCCCGCCGGAGGAGAAGGACTCACGCATGGCCGCGTTCGCGGCCGGGGCACTGGATGTGCTGGTCTCCACGACGGTCATCGAGGTCGGTGTGGACGTCCCGCAGGCCACGGTGATGGTGGTGATGGACGCGGAACGATTCGGCGTGAGCCAGCTCCACCAGCTGCGGGGCCGGGTGGGCCGTGGCGGACTGCCCGGGCTGTGTCTGCTCGTGACCAACTCGGGTCTGTCGAGCCCGTCGATGGAGCGACTGTCGGCCGTGGCCGCGACCACAGACGGCTTCGCGCTGGCCCAACTCGATCTGGTCCAACGCAGGGAGGGCGATGTGCTCGGCGACGCCCAGTCCGGTGTTCTGTCGACGCTGAGGCTGCTGTCGGTGGTCGAGGACGGCGCGGTGATCGGGATCGCCCGGGACCACGCCGAGCGGCTGTTGGACGCCGACCCGGGCCTGACCCGGCACCCGGCACTGGCCGAGCGTGTCCGCAGACTGGCGGGCTCCGAGGAGTCCGAGTACCTGTTCCGGTACTGATCGCGAGATCATGTGGGAGCACCCGTCAACTGAACGAGCAGGAAAGCTATGACCCGCATCATCGCCGGACGTCTCCGTGGTCTGTCGATCGCCGTGCCCCCGGCCGGGACACGGCCCACCACAGACAGGGTGCGGGAGGCGCTGTTCAGCGCGATCGTCAGCCGCGTGGATATGGAGGGGGCCGCTGTTCTCGACCTGTTCGCCGGCTCGGGGGCGCTCGGGCTCGAGGCGGTCTCCCGGGGCGCCGACACAGCATGGTTCGTCGAGGAGAACGCGCGGGCCGTGGCCTGTCTGAAGAAGAACACGGCCGGGCTGGCGTCGATGTCGTCGTCGCCCCCTGTCACCACGACCGTCAAGCGCTCGGCGTTGCCCGGCGCGGTCGAGCGTCCGTGCCCCGTGCCCGGCGGATTCGACCTGGTCCTGGCCGACCCCCCGTACGGGGGATCTGCCGTGCTCGACGAGCCGATCCTGGAGGCACTCCGTGACGGTGGCTGGCTGGCACAGGATGCGCTGGTGGTGTGGGAGAGGTCCAAGCGGGATCCGGCGGTGAGGTGGCCCGGCGGCTACGAGCCCCGGTTCGAGCGCACCTACGGCGAGACCACGGTCGAGATGGCCCGGCCTGTTGATACGGTCGGGCAATGACCACAGTCGTGTGCCCGGGCTCCTTCGACCCGGTGACCCTCGGACATCTCGACATCTTCCGCCGAGCCGCGGAGCTGTTCGACGACGTGATCGTCTGCGTGGTGGCCAACCCCAACAAGCAGGGCACGTTCACCATCTCCGAGCGCAAGGCCCTCATCGACGAGGTCTGCGCCGACATCCCCGGGGTACGGGTCGACAGCTTCTACGGACTTCTCGTGGACTACTGCCGCGAGCAGGGTGCCACCGCGGTGATCAAGGGGCTGCGCGACTCGACGGACTACGACTACGAACTGCCGATGGCGCACATGAACCGCTCCATCGCGGAGATCGACACCGTCTTCCTTCCCACGCGATCCGACCTGTCGTTCGTCTCCTCCTCGCTCTGTAGGGAGGTCACCCGACTGGGCGGCGACGTCTCCCACCTGCTGCCCGGACCCGTCGCGACCGCGCTGAAGGAACGACTGGGCTGAGTTTCGGCGGCCCGACACGGTCCCTCGTTCGTCCGGGGCTGGTACCTCGACGGCCCGGCATCCGCCCTCGTGCGCCGAAACAGCAGGACACACCGCCGCCGCAGCGGGCAGCACGCGTGTGTTGCGGGCACACTGGTGGGACAAGAGTGACGAACCGGTGAAGGGACGAGCGTGTACCGAGTGTTCCAGGCCCTCGACGAGCTGAACGCGATGATCGAGGACGCCCGCAGTCTGCCCATGACCGCGAACTGCGTGGTTCCCCGTCACGAGTCGCTGCTGTTGCTCGACGACATCCGGGACTCGTTCCCCGGCGAGCTCGACGACGCCCAGGACGTGCTCGATCAGCGGGACC
>CAMNYG010000330.1 GCA_946570335.1 uncultured Dietzia sp.
AGCTACTCGGCGTCGGCCACTACCAGGGACGACCACCACACCCGGAGTGCGCCACTGCATGTCGTGCGCCGCGCCCGCACACTACAAGCGGAGAGGAGTCCGCCCGAAAACTCGACAGGCGTTGCATCCGCCGTCAGCTTGAGGTTAGCCGTGCCTAACCTCACAAGTGCGACGGAGGACAACTGTTGAGCAGCGACACCACACCGGAATTCCGCACATCGACCCCGGGGCGACACCGTCCGGCGGGCGGACACAGCACGATGGCACGGGTCGACCGGCATCCGGCCCTCGACCTGATCGACCCCGGCGGACAGGTCCGTGGAGATCTCCTGGTGCTGCCACACGCCGGGGGCGCCCCCGGTCAGTACCGGTTCCTCCGCGAGCACGTGCCCGCGACCACCCGCTTGGCGATCGCCCGATATCCGGGGCGGGAGAAGCGCCTCGGCGAACCGTTCGCGCCTTCCCTCGGCCACCTCGCCGACGAGGTCGCCACCGCGTCCACCGCGTCCGGACTGCGACGACCGGTGATATTGGGCCACAGCATGGGAGGACTGCTCGCCGTGGAGGTGGCCCGCCAGCTCCTACCGGACCCCGATCTCTCACCACCGGCCGTCATCATCTCCGGGCGCGGCCCCGCCACGACAGAGACCGGAATGCAGATCCACACGCGCGGCGATGACGAGCTCGTGGACCAGATCTACGCCCTGGCGGCGACCCCCGTCGGACTACGCGACACCCCGGACGCCCGA
This sequence comes from uncultured Dietzia sp., assembly GCA_946570335.1. GTDB lineage: Bacteria > Actinomycetota > Actinomycetes > Mycobacteriales > Mycobacteriaceae > Dietzia. The sequence goes on from CAMNYG010000330.1 coordinate 750, forward strand.
GCACTGTTCCTGCCACCCGTACGCGACGACTACCGGCTGGTGGAGACATATGTCCCGACCTCCACCGAACCCCTGCCGATACCCGTTCACTGCTTCGCCGGTGACGACGACCCGACCGTGGCCGTGGACGAGGTGGCCGCTTGTGCCGAACTCATGACCGAACGGTTCGACCTCACCGTCTTCCCGGGCGGCCACTTCTTCATCTCCGAGAACCCGGTGGCCGTGGGCGCAGCCCTGTCCCGTGTCCTCGCCTACTACCAGGAACTCGATCCCGCATGAGCGATGCCCGCGACACCCTGATCTCACGAATGCTCTCGGGACGAGGCCTGGCCACCTCGGGCAGGACCGCCCGGCCGCCAGTGCTGACAATTGTCGGTTTTCCGAGTCCCGGAGGGCCGGCTGCCGGAGCGCGAAGTCCGTGAAGGCCAGGCGAGGCACGAGTGTGGTGGGCGTGTGGCCTGTGACAGCCCCTCCGTCGACGGTGATCTCCTGCACTCGTCCCGGCCGCGATGTGGACCATCGAACCGGACACCCACGTCGTCGTCCTCGTAGTTCACCACTGTGTGGCGGCTGACCGGTGAACATCCGCCGGCGGGACCGCCGGTAACCTCTGGCGGGTGCGCATCCTGCTCTCCCCTTCCGAGACCAAATCCGTCGGCGGCTCCGGTGCTCCCCTTGATCTGGCCGCATTGTCCCTTCCGTCGCTGACCGAGACGCGCCGGGTGGTGGCGGACGCGATGGTCGCGCTGTGCACGAACGACCCCGCAGGGGCGCAGGATGCGCTCGGTCTGAGCGACGCGCTGGCGGACGAGGTAACCCTGGACGCCGCACTGTGGACCTCCCCCACCGCGCCGGCGCTGAGCCGCTACACGGGGGTGCTCTACGACGCGCTGGACCCGGCGTCCTTCACCGCGGTGACCCGGCCGCGCGCCGAGTCCCGGCTGTGGATAGGGTCCGCGCTGTTCGGATTGGTTGCCGCTGCGGACCCGATCCCCCACTATCGACTGTCGGCGGGAACGAAGATCCCTGGCCTGGGAACGCTCCGGAGCGTGTGGCGACCGGCGCTGACCGAGGCACTGGCCGAGTGGTCCGACGAGCTGGTCCTGGACCTCCGCTCCGGTGGTTATCACCAGCTGGGGCCGGTCCCGGGCGCGGTGACGGTGGAGGTGGTCACCGAGTACCCGGACGGCTCCCGCAAGGTGGTGTCGCACTTCTCCAAGCACCACAAGGGCCTGCTGGCGCGGACGCTGGCCACGTCGCGCGCCGAGCTCGCGGACCTGACGTCGCTGCTGCGGGTCGCCCGTCGAGCGGGACACACGATCGAGCGGACGTCGGAGACCGTGCTGACGATGGTCACCGAACCCTAAGGCTCGTCGACGACGCCACCGCCGCGGCGATCACCGCCAGCGCGGCTGATCGCCGTGTGTGGGGCGGGTCACCGCCATCCGAGCGCGGGCGCCACGTGTGTCAGGATCGACTCGAGCAGGTGCGCGTTGTAGTCCACGCCGAGCTGCGTGGGCACGGTGATCAACACGGTGTCGGCCGCGTCGAGCGCCTCGTCCCGGCTCAGCTCCTCGATGAGCACGTCGGGCTCGGCAGCATAGGACCGCCCGAAGACTGCGCGTCGGCCGGGTTCGATCTCTCCGAACTGGTCCCGCCTGTCGCCGCCCCCGAGGAAATAGCGGCGGTCACGGCCATCGGTGATCGCGACGATCGACCTGGACACGCTGACCCGGGGCTCGAAATCGTGCTCGTACCGTGACCACTCGTCACGGAACGCCTCGACCTGTCTGCGTTGCTGCACGTGGAGCGGTTCGCCGGATTCGTCGACCTTGAGGGTCGAGGACATCAGGTTCATCCCGGCGGCCGCCGCCCAACGGGCGGTCTCGTCTGACCCGGCGCCCCACCAGATCCGCTCGCGCAGCCCCGGCGCGTGGGGCTCGAGGCGCAGCAGTCCCGGCGGGTTGGGGAACATCGGCCGCGGGTTGGGCCGCGCGAATCGGTCACCCTCGACGGCGCGGAGGAACACCTCCGTGTGGCGTCGCGCCATGTCGGCGTCCGTCTCCCCCTCGTCCGGGTGGAAGCCGAAGTACCGCCAGCCGTCGATCACCTGCTCCGGAGACCCACGGGACACGCCGAGCTGTACCCGACCGCCGGAGATCAGGTCGGCGGCGGCGATGTCCTCGGCGAAGCCGAGCGGGTTGGCATAGCGCATGTCCACCACCCCGGTGCCGATCTCGATCCGGTGGGTCCGGGCACCGA
>CAMNYG010000331.1 GCA_946570335.1 uncultured Dietzia sp.
TCCGTGACCACCCGCCGGACGCCGCGCAGTCCCGCCGACCGGATGTACGCCATGCCGCACACCCTGCGCCCCGTGGCGCGAAATCTCAACTTGTTGGCGCATTACGGAAAGTTGCGGGGCGGGCGCACGGCTACGGTACGTGAGTATGAACACCTCCACCGAAAGCCGCCGGCGACCGGGCGAGAGCCCCGAGAACCCGCTGGACCTGCTGATCGTGGGCGCAGGGATCTCCGGGATCGACCTCGCCCACCACGTCAGCCGCGCATTCCCCCGATGGAACTGGGAGATCCACGACGCCCACGACGACCTGGGCGGCACGTGGCACACCTTCCGCTACCCGGGCATCCGCTCGGACTCCGACATGGCCACCTTCGGCTTCCCCTTCCGGCCCTGGCCACATGCCTCCACGCTCGGCGGAGGCGCGGACATCAAGGAGTACATCCGCGACACCGCCCGCGAGGCCGGCGCGCTCGACCGACTCCACCTGCGCTCCTGGGTCGCCGACTCGAACTGGGACAGCAGCCGCGGGATGTACCGGATCACGTGCGTGACCGGCGGGGGCACCAGCTCCGATACCCGAGCTGCGGGCGGCGGCCCCGGCGGCGGCGATCCCGAGCGCACCGAACGCGTCGTGTGGTCCCGCCGCGTCCACTACGGCTCCGGCTACTACTCGCACGCCGAGGGCTACCGCCCCGAGTTCCCCGGCGAGGCCGACTTCACGGGGCAGATCATCCACCCCCAGCAGTGGCCGGACGACATGGAATACGAGGGCCGCAAAATCGTGGTGATCGGCTCCGGTGCCACCGCCGTCACGCTCCTGCCCGCGCTCGAGGGCCTCGGTGCCCAGGTCACGATGCTGCAGCGCACGCCGAGCTACATCGGCCCGCTGCCGGAGAAGGACACCATCAGTGCGGTGTGGAAGCGGTTGCTGCCGGGCCCGTTGGCCTACAAGGTGGCGCGCTTCAACCACGGTGCACGCGACATGGCGCAGTTCGTGGTCGCGCAGCGGGCACCGTGGCTGTTCAAGCGGGCCCTGCGCGCGATGCAGCGCCGCTTCATCTCCGCCGAGATGATCGACCAGCACTTCACGCCCGACTACCGGCCGTGGGACCAGCGCGTCTGCAAGGCCCCCGACGGTGACATATTCCTGTCCCTCCAGCGCGGCGCGCGCGTGGTGACCGGCACCATCGAGACGTTCACGCCCACCGGCATCCGACTGACGACGGGTGACGAGGTCGAGGCGGACGTGATCGTGACCGCCACCGGCCTGCGCCTGCAGGCGTTCGGTGGCGGCACCCTGAGCATCGACGGCCGGCCCCTGGACATCCCGTCACAGGCCACCTACCGCGGCATGATGCTCGCCGGCGTGCCCAACTTCAGCTTCACCGTGGGGTACATCAACTCGTCGTGGACCCTGCGCGCCGACATGGTCTCGCGCTACATGGTCAAGCTGTGGAAGCGCGGCGACGCGGTGTACGCCCCCGCCCTGCCCGAGGAGCCGGCCGACCGGCTGCTGCTCGACTTCGACGCCGGCTACATCCGGCGCGACGGCCACAAGTTCCCCAAGCAGGGCGACGCCCGGCCGTGGCGCTACGTGCAGAACTACCTGGTGGAGATCCCGGAGCTGGCGTTCGGTGACCAGCGCCGCGGGATGGCGTTCGGGCCGGACGTGGAGCTGTCCGCCGCACGCCTCGACCGGCAACGCGACGCCGCGGGCGTCGAGGCCGCCGCGAGCAGCGGGTACGACGACCACGAGAACGAGGGCAACGAGAATGACGACGACAAGGTGGGTCTGACCCGATGACCGGATTCCTGACCCGGCGCGACGGTGCGCGCGGCATCCAGCACGATCCACACCGGGCGGGGACGGGGGCCGGTGACCCGGGTTCGCGGCGCGTCCTCATCACCGGCGCGGCCTCCGGCCTCGGGCTCGCGATGGCCCGGGAGTACCTCGCCCTGGGCGACGAGGTGATCCTCACCGACATCCACACGGGCCCCACCGACGAGGTGCGGTCCCTGGCCGGGAACTGGTCGTACCGGCGGCTGGACGTGACCTCCGACGAGGACTGGCAGGCCACCGCCGATGCCGTCGACGCGCTCGACATCCTCGTCAACAACGCCGGGATCGCGATCGGTGGCGCGCTGGAGACCACGTCGATGGAGTCGTGGGACCGCATCGTCGACATCAATCTGCTCGGCGTGGTCCGTGGTTGCCGGGCGCTGGTCTCGACGCTGCCGCGAGGTGGGCGGATCGTCATCACCGCGTCCGCGGCAGGGCTCGTGCACGCGCCCAGGATGAGTGCCTACAACGCCACCAAGGCCGCGGCCGTGGCGCTGGGGGAGACCCTGGACGCGGAGCTGCGTCCGCGCGGGATCACCACGTCGGTGATCTGCCCGCAGTTCTTCAGGTCGGGCTTGGCCGATTCGCTGTCCGGTGAGGATGCACACGCCGACGAGATGGCCCGGAAACTGCTGTCCGCAACGCATCTGACCTCGGAGATCATCGCCCGGCGGGCGGTCCGGGGGATCGAGGCCCGTCGGCTCGTGATCACCCCGGACGCGTTCGCCACGTTCGCCTGGTACTCCAAGCGGTTCACGCGGGTCCCGTTCCTGGCGAGCACCCGCATGATCGGTCGCGTCACGGCCCGCCGCGGCTGACACCCGGGCCCGGCGTGCGGGTCAGGCCGTGCCGGCTGTCAGCGTCCGGGCGAGCAGCGACTGGAGCGTCCGGAACATCCGCTCGGCGCCGACCTCCTGGTAGGAGGCGGTGTCCGACATGGTGAAGCCGTGCGGGGCGTCCGGGTAGGTCTCGTTGAGGGCGGTCAGCCCGGCGGCGTCGAGGGCGCGGCCCAGTTCGGCAATCGCGTCGGCGTCGTTGGCGGGGTCGGCGTCGGCGTGCCCGAACGCGAACTCGGCCCGGCAGCGTGGTAGCAGCAGGTGGGCGCTGGAGTCGGTGCCGTCGACCAGGGCCGCTCCGTGGAACCCGCCGACCGCGCGTACCTGCT
>CAMNYG010000332.1 GCA_946570335.1 uncultured Dietzia sp.
GGTCTGGGCCGGAGACTCGGTTTCGGGTTCAGCGTGCACGCCGTCCAATGTTGGTCGCGGCCACGACATCGCGCGGTCACGACCTGTCCGCGGCGTCCCGCCCGGGCTCGTCGCGGGGGCCGGCCGGACCGCTCACAGGGGGTTGTAGGCCGGGTCACGTCGCCACGGCCCGCATCGACTCGTTAGAGTCATGCAACATGACGACTGCCTCAGAACCGGACGTGAGCGCCGACGTCCCCACGGACGCCGCTACCCCCGACATCCACACCACCGCCGGGAAGCTGTCCGAGCTGCGTCGGCGCCTCGACGAGGCCCGGGCTCCGATGGGACAGGCCGCGATCGACAAAACCCATGAAAAGGGCCTGATGACGGCCCGCGAGCGGATCGAGAACCTCCTCGACCCGGGCTCGTTCGTGGAGATCGATGCGCTGGCCCGCCACCGTGCCACGACCTTCGGTCTGGCCGAGCGCCGCCCGCTGGGCGACGGCGTGATCACCGGCTACGGCACCATCGACGGTCGCGCCGTGTGCGTCTTCTCGCAGGACGCCACGGTCTTCGGCGGCTCGCTGGGCGAGGTCTACGGCGAGAAGATCGTCAAGGTCATGGACCTGGCGCTCAAGACCGGCCGCCCGATGATCGGCATCAACCACGGTGCCGGCGCCCGTATCCAGGAGGGCGTGGTCTCGCTCGGCCTGTACGGCGAGATCTTCCACCGCAACGTGCTGTCCTCCGGCGTCATCCCCCAGATCTCGCTGATCATGGGCCCGTCCGCCGGCGGCCACGTCTACTCCCCCGCCCTCACCGATTTCACCGTGATGGTCGACAAGACCTCGCAGATGTTCGTGACGGGCCCCGACGTCATCAAGACCGTCACCGGCGAGGAGGTCACGCAGGAGGAGCTCGGCGGTGCCACCACGCACATGACCAAGTCGGGCGTGTCCCACTACACCGCCTCCGACGAGCAGGACGCCCTCGACTACGTCAAGGACCTGCTCTCGTACCTGCCGAGCAACAACCGTGCCGAGGCGCCGCGCTTCCCGTTCCCGATCGCCGAGGGCGCCATCGAGGACAACCTCACCCCGGAGGATCTCGAGCTCGACACGATCATCCCGGACTCATCGAACAGCCCGTACGACATGCACGAGGTCATCGGCCACATCGTGGACGACGCCGAGTTCCTCGAGGTCCAGGGTCAGTACGCGATGAACGTCATCGTCGGCTTCGGTCGCGTCGAGGGCCGCAGCGTCGGCATCGTCGCCAACCAGCCCACCCAGTTCGCCGGTTGCCTGGACATCAAGGCCTCGGAGAAGGCCGCGCGCTTCGTCCGCACCTGCGACGCGTTCAACGTCCCGATCCTCACGCTGGTCGACGTCCCGGGCTTCCTGCCCGGCACCGGCCAGGAGTTCGACGGCATCATCCGCCGTGGCGCCAAGCTGCTCTACGCCTACGGTGAGGCCACGGTCGGAAAGGTCACCGTCATCACGCGTAAGGCCTACGGCGGCGCGTACGACGTCATGGGCTCCAAGCACATGGGCGCGGACATCAACCTCGCGTGGCCCACCGCGGAGATCGCCGTCATGGGTGCCTCCGGCGCCGTCGGCTTCGTCTACCGCAACGAGCTCAAGCAGGCCGCGGCGAACGGCGAGGACGTCGACGAGCTGCGTCTGAAGCTGCAGGCCGAGTACGAGGACACCCTCGTCAACCCCTACGTCGCCGCCGAGCGCGGGTACGTCGACGCGGTCATCCCGCCGTCGCACACCCGGCTCCAGGTGTCGCAGGCGCTGCGTCTGCTCGACCGCAAGGTCGTCGAGGTGCCCGCCAAGAAGCACGGGAACATCCCGCTGTGACCGGCGAGCAGCGTAAGAACGCGTCGGGCGCGCCGGAGAAGCCGTTCTTCGAGATCGTCGGCGGCAACCCCACGCCTGTCGAGGTGGGCATCCTCTCGGCGGTGTTCGCCACCGCCCAGGGCAACGCCGTGCACTCCCAGGAGAACCCCGGCGGGATCAAGAACGACTGGGGGGCCTACGAGGACCGTCTGCGCCCCCCGTTCGGCTACAACCCGAGCTCGTTCCTCAACCGCAGGCAATACTGACCGCGCGGGCCACACGACAGGCCCACGCTGACGGGCCCGGCCTCCCGCTCGAGGGAGCCCGGGGCCCTCGGGATCTTCCTGTCTTCTCGGCCGCCCCGTGTCGGCGGTGCCCCGGCGGGCACCGCGCGCCGTCGAGTCGCAGCGTCACCCGCACCACGATCGGCTCCTGCACCAACGCTTCACGGAACGACTCGACGCAGGGGACCGGGCGGGTCGCAGCGCGCCTCACTAGGCTGGGCGGGACGCCGCCGAGCCAGGAGGGCACCCATGAGCCAGACACCCACGACCCCGGACAGGGATCCCGCCGCGGAGGGCCGCGAGCACGGTCGGCGCGCCGGGACCGACGAGGGCACCGCCAGCCATCACACCGACGTGATCGGGCGCGTCGAGCCCACCGAGAAGCGCCCCGGGGCTTCGGTCATCCACGAGGACGAGACCACGAAGATCGTCGCGTTCGAGTTCGATCAGGGCCAGGAACTGCCCGATCACGCGGCGTTCCACCCCGTCCTCATCCAGATCCTCCGGGGACGGGTCGACTTCGGCCTCCCCGACCGCACGATCCGTCTGCAGCCGGGCGAGATCCTGCATCTGACACCGAAGCTGCGGCACCGGGTCAAGGCCCTCGAACCCACCACCCTGACCGTGACCATGCTGCTGCCGCGGTCGTGAGGTCGTCGCTACGCTGACCCCCGTGATCACCTTCGTCCTGGCCTCCGCCTCCCCGTCCCGACTGCGGATCCTCGAACAGGCCGGGGTGGACCCCCTCGTCCGGCCCTCGCGAGTCGACGAGGACGCGCTGCAGGCCGGCCTCCCCGGGGGCACCCCGCATGTCCGGGTGGTGGAGGAACTCGCCCGGGCCAAGGCCGCGGACGTCCTGGAGCGCGAGGGCGAGACGCTCGCGGCCGAGGCC
>CAMNYG010000333.1 GCA_946570335.1 uncultured Dietzia sp.
CCGAACCGGGTGCAGATCCGGGCGACCGTGGCCGCGAGCGCGGAGACCGCGTCGTCGTCGGAGGCGTCGTCGGCGGCGAGTCGTTCGCACTCGACGGTGCGCCCGTCCCCGCCCAGCTCGCGCGCCAGGTCGACCGGCTCGGTGGAGCGAAAGCCCAACACCAGGGGGGCGTCGGGGAACTCGGCGGCCAGGCGGCGCGCGACGGCGGTACCGATCCCGCCCGAGGCGCCGGTCACCACCACCGCGCCCGGCCCCCCGGAATCCGCTGCCCCGCCTGCTGATCCGCTCTCGCTGTGCCCGTGGCGGATGGTGCGGGACGGTAGCGGATCGTGGGGATGCTCGGCGCTGTTCACCGCAGGTCCGTCTTGAGGATCTTGCCCGAGGCGTTGCGCGGGAAGGACTCCACGAACTCCACCGACCGCGGGCGCTTGAAGTTCGCCAGGTGCTCGGCGGCGAACTCGTGCACCGCCTCCTCGGTGAGGTCCGATCCCTCGCGGCGCACGATGAACGCCTTGCCGACCTCGCCCATCCGCTCGTCCGGCACGCCGATCACCGCGGACTCCACCACGCCGTCCAGCCGCGCGAGGGTCTGCTCGATCTCGGCGGGGTACACGTTGAACCCGCCGGTGATGTACATGTCCTTGAGCCGGTCGGTGATCCGGAGGTTGCCGTTCGGGTCGATCTCGCCCACGTCGCCGGTGCGCAGCCAGCCGTCGCTGGTGAAGGCCTTGGCGGTGTTCTCCGGGTCGTCGAGGTAGCCCTGCATGACCATCTCGCCGCGGGTGAGGATCTCTCCCTGGTCGCCGATCTTGATCTCCATGCCCGGGTAGGCGCGACCGCAGGTGGTGGCCACGGTGACGGCGTCGTCGGTGGGGCGGCAGGTGGTGATGAAGCCCATCGTCTCGGTCTGCCCGTAGGCGGTGATGACGGTCTCCAGTCCCAGGTCGGACTGCATGCGCTCGACCAGCACGACCGGCACCACGGAGGCGCCGGTCACGGCCAGTCGCAGTGAGGACAGGTCGTAGTCGCCGCGGGTCGGCTCGTCCAACAGCGTCTGGAAGATGGTCGGCGCGCCGGGCAGGACGGTGGCACGCTCGTCCTGCACCAGGCGCAGTGTCTCGGTGGTGGAGTAGACGGCCAGCGGGATGATGGTCGCGCCGAACAGCACGCACACCAGGAAACCGGCCTTGTAACCGAAGCTGTGGAAGAACGGGTTGACGACGAGGTAGCGGTCATCAGCGCCGAGCTCGCCGTTGGAGCCCCATGCGTGGGCTCCGGCCAGGGTCTGGCGGTGCAGCGCCACGACGCCCTTGCTCTTGCCGGTGGTGCCGGAGGTGAAGAGGATGTCGGCCACGTCGGTGCCGGTCACCGCGTCGGCGCGGGCCTCGGCCCGGGTCAGGAGGGCGTCGGTGGCCTGGGCCTGGAGGTCGTGAAAGTCGACGACGGCAACGCCGGCGCTGTCGGCGGTCACCGTGTCGCCACCGTCGAGGGGGATCCGCACCACGGTCTTCAGCTGCGTGGACCGTGCCAGCGAGCCGCCGGCGGCGGAGGTGAGTTCGAGGATCCGCTCGGATCCGAGGAAGGTGCCGGCGACCACGGCGGCCACCGCGTTCGTGCGCTGGATGAGCTCGAGTGTCTCGCTGCCGGTGTAGCGGGTGTTGGCCGGCACGACCGTGGCGCCGACGTACTGGACGCCGAGCGCCGCCACCACCCAGTGGCGCGTGTTGGGTGCCCAGATCACCACGCGGTCGCCGGGCTCGACGCCGCGGGCGAGCAGTCCGGCGGCGAAGGTTCGGACCTGCTCGAGGAGCTGCGCCCAGGTCCAGCGGGTGTCCTGGCCGGGCTGGATATCGGCGATCGCGTCCCGGTCGGCCCAGAGCTTCGCTGCTCGTCGCAGGGCGGCGGGGGTGGTCTCCACGGGTGGGTTGGCGACTGGTGCGCTGTCGGTCATCGCGGACTCCTCGGGGCTGCGGGTGTGGCCGGGGCAACCCTACCAAGCAAGTGCTTGGTAGTGTGTCGGCATGACCGAGAACACCAGGCCTGCGTCGGAGATGACCGACGACGAGTTCGCCGGGCAGTTCCGCGCCTGGCTGGACGCCAACCTCGTCGGCGAGTTCGCCGAGATCAAGGGTGCCGGCGGACCGGGCAGCGAGCACGAGTTCTTCCCCCAGCGACTGGCCTGGGAGCGGCACATGGCCGCGGCCGGATGGACCTGCGTCGGCTGGCCTGTCGAGTACGGCGGACGCGGCGCGACTCTCAGTCAGCAGGTGCGCTTCCACGAGGAGTACGCCAAGGCCGACGCTCCGGCGCGCGTGTCCCACCTGGGCGAGACGCTGCTGGGGCCGACGCTCATCGCGCACGGCACGCAGGAGCAGAAGGACCGCTTCCTGCCGAAGATCGTCGACGTCACCGAACTGTGGGCGCAGGGCTACTCCGAGCCGGGCGCCGGCTCGGATCTGGCCAACGTCGCCACTACCGCCCGCCTCGGCGAGGACGGCAAGTGGCACATCAACGGCCAGAAGGTGTGGACCTCGCTCGCGCACCTGAGCCAGTGGGCGTTCGTCGTGGCCCGCACCGAGGAGGGCACGAGCCGACACAAGGGGTTGAGCTTCCTGCTGGTGCCGCTCGACCAGCCGGGCGTCGAGATCCGACCCATCCAGCAGCTCACCGGCACCTCGGAGTTCAACGAGGTGTTCTTCGATGACGCGGTGACCGACGCGTCGATGATCGTGGGGGAGCGCGGCGAGGGCTGGAAGGTCGCCATGACCCTGCTCGAGTTCGAGCGTGGGGTGTCCACGCTGGGGCAGCAGGTCGGATTCGCCCGTGAGCTCGAGCAGATCACCCGGATGGCGCACGCGAACGGCAGCGCGCAGGTCCCGGCGGTGCGCGAGCGCATCACCCGCGCCTGGATCGGGCTGAAGGTCATCCGCGCCCACGCACTGCGCACGCTCGCCGATCGCGACGCCACCGGCGGCAACGCCTCGGCCGCCAAGCTGC
>CAMNYG010000334.1 GCA_946570335.1 uncultured Dietzia sp.
GATCTGGTCGCGGCAGGGGTCATCACCGTCGTCATGGCGGCCACCGCGGGCGGCATCGTGCTGAACGGCACCGCCGCACGTTCCCAGTTCACTCCCGCCGGCGACGAGCAGCCCGTCTACGGTCCGGCCGTCAGCACGCCGATCACCCTCGAGCACCTCTGGGCGCACGACTCCGAGGGCTCGGGCGCCCCGCTCACCACCAAGGGCAACCTCGTCACGGTCGACCCCGACGGCACCCTCATCGGGCGCGACGCAGGCTCGGGCGAGCAGCAGTGGTCCTACTCCCACGCCGGACGGTTCTGCGCCGCGACGTTCTACGCCGACATCCTGGTGGCCGCGTTCGACGGCGCGTCGGGGTGCAGCGACGTGACCGCCCTGGACCCCACCACCCAGCAGTACTCGAGCACCCGCCAGAGCGCGTTCCCCGACGCGATGGAGCTGACGAGCACCTGGCGGCACGCGCTCGCGCTGAGCCCCGAGCGGCTCGAGATCTGGCGGGACGACCTGGTCCGCACGATCGAGTACGGGGCCGTGGAGGCCCCGCAGGAGGCCGACATGCAGCCCCGCAGCGGGTGCACGTTGGGGTCGGCCGCCCTCACCGACGAGCGGTTCTCCGTGGCCGAACGCTGCCCCGGGGATGACTCGGTGCGGCTGACGGTGTCCGAGACCGTGCCGGAGGACAATCGCAAGCCCGAGATGATCGCCTCCGACGTCACGGGCGCGGACGAACTGTGGGTGCTCGGCATGACCGACGAGGAGACCCTGGCACTGACCCGCCGGGGGGCCGACTGGGCCGTCGAGTGGTTCACCTCCCCCGAGCACTACTCTCCCGTGCTGATGCTCCCGGGCGAGCCGACGATCACACCCACCCCGGACACGCTGTCGGGCGACGACACGCAGCTCCGCTGGTTCGACGGCACCTCCACCCACGCGTTCGACCTGACCAGCGGCACCTACGCGTGGACCGCGCCGGTGGCGACCGGTCCCGGATTGACCGGTGGGTGGTCGCCGGATCCCGAGGACCGGACCGCGCGGGACTGGGTACTGATCCCCGCCGACGGGCGGTTCGTGGTGGTGGACCATGCGTCCGGTGCGCAGATCCGGTGGCTCGACGCGTCGTCCGACGACGACGCCGACGCAGCCATCCCTGACGCGGATCCCGGAACCGACCACCGACGCCCCGTCGAGACGGCATCCGTCACCGGGCTCTCGCAGATCGGCGACATCCTCTACGAGCGCCGCGACAGCCGGATCCACGCCTACAAGATGCGGGCCTGACCGGATCCGCAGCGGGCGGCCGGGACAGACGTGCGGTCGGGGCAGGTCGAGCGCGCGGTCGGGTCAGGCGGCGTACCACTCCACGGCCTCGCGTCGCAGCAGGGCGGCGAGGGCGACGGCGCTCACGACGGCCAGGACGATGGCCCCGAGGAAGATCGGGATTCCGACCTCACCGAAGAGCGCCGCCCCGGTCGCCCCGAAGATGCTCGAGCCCACGGCCACGAGGATCAGGAGCTCGGCGATCAACACCAGACCACGACCCCAACGCCTGCCCTGCAGAAGCCCGAGGCCCGCGGCGAGGAGAGCACCGCCGAGGATCACGAACCAGGCGGCGGTGGCGTACCCGTTGATCACCACCGTCTCCTCACGGTGGCCGCCCAGGGCGCGTATGACGAGCACGATCGCCGCCAACACACCGAGCAGCCCCTGGCCCGCCGATATCCATCCGGCGATGCGAACCGGGGTGGGGATGGCGGTCCGCGGATCTGCCGGACGGCCGCTGTTGTCAGGTCGCCTCTTGTTCACATCTCAAGACTAAGCCGGTCCACCCGGTAGTGCCTGACCGCCCGGCTGGGGCATGTCCTGTAACGCCGATAACACCCTCTGGTGTGGGCTTTCGGTGCGATTTGACAAACGGCGTGACGTTGGACACATCGACCGGAAAGAGGGTTGACTTGTCCGCGAATCGTGGGACGATCATTCGTAACAGCGCAGACACACCGTGTTTGCCTTGCCTTAACCGGGAGCCCCTCCAAGTACGGAGCGAGCCCGCGGAGCGGGTACATCCCCACCACCCCGCCGGGTGCCACGATCACGTTCGTCTGTCTGCAGACCTTATCCGTTCTGCACGGCTGCGAAGGTGGTTTCGTGCTGTCCGGCGCATCCGACCACGCTCTCACATTGAAGGAGTTCCCATGGATTGGCGCCACAAGGCCATCTGCCGCGACGAAGATCCCGAGCTGTTCTTCCCCGTCGGCAATTCCGGACCCGCACTCGCCCAGATCGCCGAGGCGAAGATCGTCTGCAACCGGTGCCCCGTGACCGCCGAGTGCCTCACCTGGGCCCTGGAGTCCGGCCAGGACGCCGGCGTCTGGGGCGGTATGAGCGAGGACGAGCGTCGCGCCCTCAAGCGTCGTCGCGCCCGCACCCGCACCACCGTCTGACAGGCGCAGGATCGCGTTCCTGTCCGACCTCGGCGCAGCCGCCGGCAGGACATCATTGAAGGCCGGTCCCCCCCCCACGGGGAGGGGGACCGGCCTTCAGTCATCCCACACGGGCCACCGGCATGCCGGTGAGCTCACCCCGAGGATGAGACGGGTCAACTGATCACGGCGATGAGATCGCCGGCCTGGATCACGTCACCGGCGGCCACGGCCACCTCGGTCACGGTGCCGGATGTCTCACACAGCACCGGGATCTCCATCTTCATCGACTCGAGCAGGACGATCGTGTCACCCTCGGAGACCGAGGAGCCTACGGCCGTGACGACCTCCATGACGCCTGCGACCATCTCGGCACGGACCTGTTCAGCCATAAGATTGCTTCCTCTGCTTCTTCCAACACGGCCCCCGGACACCTCCAATGCAACCACACGGGCCCGCACATGGGAGACTTGGATACACGGAAACGAAAGGAGCCGACGATGAGCAAGCGTGGCCGCAAGAGGCGGGATCGCCGTAAGAAGAACGCCAACCACGGCAAGCGTCCCAA
>CAMNYG010000335.1 GCA_946570335.1 uncultured Dietzia sp.
TGAAGTTGAGTGCCTGGCCCGCCCCCCGCCGCCGGTCCGGCCTGCTCGGGGTGGACGAGCTGGTGGACCTCACCGAGCTCGTCGGTGACGGGCCGCTGCCCTCGGAGGCCGAGCGGGCCGTGTCCTCCTCTGCCGCGCGGTCGGCCGAGGAGCGCCGGCTGTTCTACGTCGCCTGTTCGCGGGCGCGAGAGCACCTCCTGATCACTGCCGTCGAATCGCCGGACGAGGGTGATGTCGCACCGTCCCGCTTCGTCGACGAGGTGGCCGACCTGGCCACCGTCGCCCACCCCTCCGGTGGTATCGGGCGACAGCCGGTCCCGGCCCGCCACGCACCCACCGTGTTCACCCTCCCGCACCTGGCAGTCGACCTGCGGGCGGCACTGCTCGAGAAGTCCACGGAGCCCGCCGACGCCACCCATGCGGCGGCCCTGTTGGCGGGCCTGCGGGACGCCGGCGTGGCGGAGGCCGATCCCCGCACCTGGTTCGGGGCCACCGAGGCGTCCACCACCACACCCGCGTTCACCGTCACCGAGGGTGAGCCGATCGCTGTGCTCTCGCCGTCGGGCTTCGGGGCACTGGAGGAATGCCCGCTGCGCTGGTTCCTCCAGAAGGTCAAGGGCGACTCCGCCGATGCGGGGTCGGCGGCGGCACTCCTGCGTGGTTCGGCGGTGCACGCCCTGACGCAGGCCGTCGAGGGCGGCGTCTCCGAGGACGTGATCCGTGCCGTCGTCCACCGCCGCGCCGAGGCACTGACCCTCGCCCGCGGCTGGTTCGCGCAGCGCGGGGCGGAGTCGATGGTCGAGATGGCCGAGACGTTCCGCCGCTGGCGTGGGGCCACGCGCGGCGAGTACACCACCATCGGGGTGGAGGAGCCGTTCGAGTTCGACGTCCCCGGCAACGTGCGGGTCCGTGGCCGGATCGACCGACTCGAGGCCACCGGTTCAGGGCAGGTCATCCCCGTCGACATCAAGACGGGACGCTCCGCAGTGACTCGGGCAGAGGCGGCCGCACACCCGCAACTCGCCCTGTACCAGCTGGCCGTGGCGCGCGGCGCCGTCGCCTCGGCCGGCGAACGCGGGCCCGGCGGGGGACTGCTGTTGTACCTCGCGGGCCGGGAGGGCAAGCTGCCCACCGAGCGGGTCCAGGACCCCCTCGGAACCGAGGACTCCGACGCCCTCACGGGCAGGATCGTGGAGGCCGGCCACTCCACCGTCGGTCCGGAGTACACCGCCCGGGTGGGTGCCTGGTGTGAGCACTGCGACGTGCGGTCGAGCTGTCCGGCACAGCCACAGGGAGAGCAGGTCATCGGATGAGCGCACTCATCACCCCCGACCAGATCGCCGATGCACTCGGAATCCACCGGCCGACTCCCGAACAGGCCGAGGTGATCTCCGGGCCCACCGAGCCCACACTCGTGCTCGCGGGGGCGGGCGCGGGAAAGACCGAGACCATGGCCGCACGCGTGGTGTGGCTCGTGGCGAACGGATATGCACGCCCCGGGGAGATCCTGGGACTGACCTTCACCCGCAAAGCGGCGCAACAGCTGTCGAGGAGGATTCGTCGACGTCTCGAGGCGCTCGCGAGGAGCCCGCTGTGCAGCGGGCCCGGATCCGCCCCGGGGATCGCCGAGGCCATCCGCACCGAGGACCCGCAGATCTCCACCTATCACGCGTTCGCCGGCACCCTCCTCGGCTCCTACGGGCTGCTGGTGCCGGTGGAACCGGACTCCCGGCTACTCACCCCCACAGCGGCGTTCCAGCTTGCACACGACGTGGTGTCGCGGTGGGAGAGCCCGCTCACCACCGGCTCCGGTTCGGCCAAGGTGACCCGTGATGTGCTCGCGCTCGCCGGGCAGCTGTCCGACCATCTGGTCACCACCGACGACCTGCGCGCCGATCCGGACCTGGTCACCACCCTCATCGCCACCCTCCCGCCGGGCCCACGCCAGAACGACACCCCGACGGCCTGGCTCCGGCAGGCCGCGGACGTGCAGGGCCACCGCGAGGAGCTCGCCGACCTCGTGGACGCCGTCGCGGCCAGGATGCGTGCGGAATCGGCGCTCGATCACTCCTCGCAGATGGCGCTCGCGGCGACCGTGGCCCGCGACCATCCGGAGGTCGGTCTCTCGGAACGGCGGACATATCGAGTCGTCCTGCTCGACGAATACCAGGACACCGGCCACTCCCAGCGGGTCCTGCTGGCCTCCCTGTTCGGAGGCGCCGCGGACCCGGTGCCGGCCGTGACCGCCGTCGGTGACCCGATGCAGTCGATCTACGGCTGGCGCGGGGCATCGGCATCCAATCTCGACCGCTTCCGTGAGGACTTCCCCCTCGCCGACGGCACCGGATCGTACCTCCGTGAGCTCACCACCTCGTGGCGCAACCCGCCGCAGGTGCTCGATCTGGCGAACCGGATCACCGAGCCACTGCGGGCCCGCCCGGGAGCGATCCCGGTGCCCGAGCTGAAGGCCAGGCCGGGCGCCGAACCCGCCGACCTGATGGTGTCGGTACACGACACTGCAGAGGACGAACGCGCGTGGATCGCCGACCAGATCGCCGTGCGGTACCGAGCCGCGATCGACGCCGGTCGGACACCCACCGCGGCGGTGCTGGTGCGCCGTAACGGCGACTCGGCCGCGATCGCCGAGGCGCTCGAAGCGCGGGAGATCCCGGTCGAGGTGGTGGGCGTGGGCGGACTCCTCGACGTGCCCGAGGTGGCCGACGTGGTGGCGCTACTCACGGTGGTCGCCAGGCCCGGCGCCGGCGGGGCCCTTCTCAGGCTGCTCAGCGGATCACGGTTCGCGCTCGGGGCGGCGGACCTTGCGGCGCTGGCGAGGCGCGCCTCGGTGCTGTCCCTGCGCCGGTCCTCGCCCGCCACCGGGGTGGTGACCGGTGCCGCTGAACTGGAGGAGATCCTCGACTCGCTGATCCGTGGTGAGGAGATCGACACGGCCGGGCTGGCCGACGCCCTGTCCGACCCCG
>CAMNYG010000336.1 GCA_946570335.1 uncultured Dietzia sp.
GGGTCCCTGGGGTCGAGAACGTGCCCACGTGAAGCTCGTAGATCCCGGACCGGGCGACCTGCCGGCCCGTCCAGGACGAGTCGGTCCAGCGCGCCGGGTCGACGCGGTGCACCCGAGACAGTCCGTGCACACCGTGGGGCTGCCTCGGCGACCGCGGGTCGGGCCGGACGGGGCCCACCTCGCCGTCGTCACCGGTCAGCACGAAGCCGTAGTCCCGTTCCACCTCCCGCCGCACCTCGGAGAACCACCAGCCGTCGGCGGCACGGCGCATGGGGACGGGGGCGGCGTCGGGGGAGTCGAGCACCAGTCCGACCGCGAGGGCGTGCGGTGCCCAGACCGAGAAGACCTCGTCGGCAGAGGGGCGGAGGCAGGTCAGGGGGGAACTGGTCGCGTGGCGCGTGGAGGTCACACGGCCCAGGGTAGGGAAGTCCCACGCCCCGGGGGAGACCAGATGAGCCCGTGCATCCGGAGGCGCCACCGCGGCCTGACCGAGCGGGACGTCGCCCGGGACGCGATACTGAGGTCATGGACCAGACCGAGCCCCGCGCCCTCCGGCTCACCGCCGGGCCGGACGTGACGGGGGAGTATGAGGAGAAACGTTCCAGGTTCGTCGCGGTTCTGCGCAGGTGCGACGACGAGGAGGCCGCACGCGCCCTGATCTCCGAACTCCGGTCCGCATACCCCACAGCGCGCCATCACTGCAGCGCCTTCCTGGTGGACGTGGACGGCGCCAGCCGGATCGAGCGGTCCAACGACGACGGCGAACCCTCCGGCACCGCTGGCATCCCAATGCTCGATGTGCTGCGCGGAAGTGGACTGACCGGCGTGAGCGCGGTGGTGGTCCGGTGGTTCGGTGGCACCAAACTCGGCACCGGCGGGCTGGCGCGAGCGTATTCGGCGGCGGTGACGGCCGCGGTCGACGAGGCGTGGCGGGCCGGGCGCGTGGTGGAGGTCGTGCAGATCCCGGCCTGGGTCGCCGAGGTCGATCACGCGGTGGCCGGCGGGCTCGAATCCGCCGTCCGGGCGGCCGGTGCCCATGTGCTGGACATCGAGTACGGTCGACGGGTTCGCATGACGGTGGCCGGGGAGTTCGAGAAGCTGGGGCCGATCCTCGCGGCCCGCACGTCCGGGGGCGCCGAGTGGGAATCCGCGGGGGTCGCCACCACCGAGAACGCGGCCTCACGCCCGGATATGGAATCCTGAGTACATGAGCATGCAGCCCTACCAGCCGAATCCGATCGAGACCCAGAAGCAGCAGGTCCGCAAGGATTCGCGGAACACTGCGATCGCGCTGGGTGTGACGGTCGTGTCTCTGCCGATCGGTCTGTTCGCGAGCTCGTTCTTCATGGTTGTGGCGATCCTGGCGGGCATCGCCACGATCTACTACGGACTCAAGGTCCGCAAGACCATCTCCGGGAAGCCGGACCAGCGCGAACTGTACTGATCAGACCTGCGCGCTGCCCGTTCGCGGCGGCCGGGTTCAACCGTGGCGACGCACCACGTCCGACAGGTCGGCGCGTTCGGTGCGGAACGCGTTGGCCGGGTGCTCGGTGTCGGCGTAACCGAAGGCGATGCCGCACACGATCAGGCGGTCCTCCGGGATGTCCAGGTGCTCGCGGACCCCGTCGGAGTACAGCGCCAGCGCGGCCTGCGCACAGGTCGCCACACCCAGTGACGTCGCCGCAGCCAGGAACGTGGACACATAGGCGCCGCAGTCGACCGCGCCGTACACGCCCAGTCCCGCGTCCGAGGTGATGATCGCGACGTGAGGGGCCCCGAAGAAGCGATAGTTCTCGAGCATCTGGCGGGAGCGGGCCTCGTGGTCGGAACGCTCGATTCCCAACGCCGAGTAGAGGCCGAATCCGCTGGCCCGGCGACGGTCTCCGTACACGCCGTCGTAGCGTTCGGGGGCCGGGAGATCAGGCCGCATGTCGTTGGACATGACGTGATCCATGAGGGCGGTGCTGAAGGCTTCCGTCGCGTCGCCGCTCACCAGGTCCACCTGCCACGCCTGCGAGTTGCACCAGGACGCGGTGCGCTGTGCCATCCGCAGGATCTGCTCGATGATCTCCTCTGGAACGCGCTCGGAGGTGAAGGCCCGGCAGCTGTGACGATCGTCGAGGATCTGCTCGAGGACGGCTGCGGTGGATGTGCCGACGGCCCCGGCTGTGACGGCCCCGGTGGTGGCCGGCTCGATGGCGATGGTGGGGTCTGACACGGGCCCTCCAGATGGGGATTCGCGGGATGTGATGCCAGTCTCGCACGCATGGCGACGCATCCCGTTTCGGGCCCTCCGGTGTCGTCCAACGATGTCGCGGGTCCGCAGGGACCACCCCGGCCGTGGAGTCGCTCCGACAGGTGAGTCGCCCCGACCGTTGAGTCGCTCCGGCAGGCCCTGCCCGGCGGACTCCTGGGGAAACGCTGCACGGAACGACTCCACGCATTGTGGCGGCGGGGCTCGGGGGGGTGGGCGACGACCCGGCCGGAACGACATACGCTCGGGGCATGGGTGTGCGAGTCGATGTGTGGACCTGGTCGGTGCGGCTGTTCCCGTCACGGACCAAGGCCGCGGCCGCCTGCCGTGGTGGACACGTGAAGGTCAACGGTGATGCGGTGCAGCCGTCGAAGAACCTCGTGCCCGGCGACCGGGTACAGGTGACCGGCGCGCTGGGCCGCATCCGCATCCTCGAGGTGGTCGAGACCATCAACACACGCGTGGGCGCGCCGGTGGCCGCCACCTGCTACATCGACCACTCGCCACCGCCACCGCCCAAAGAGATCCAGGCCTCCCAGCCTCGGCGGGAGCGTGGCGCCGGACGGCCCACCAAAAGGGAGCGTCGCGAGACCGACCGGCTCATGGGCCGCGACCGGCGCTGAGGGGCGGCGGGGAGTCGTCGCGCCGGCGCGACACACCCGTCGACCGTCAGGCGGTCCTACGTCCGAGGATCACGACGGGCACTGCCCACAGCAGCTCCC
>CAMNYG010000337.1 GCA_946570335.1 uncultured Dietzia sp.
GCCGGCGGCGCCATCGGTGCCGTCGTCGCGGACTCTGGCCGCGGCCTCACCACCTCGACCGTCCGGATCTCGGACGCCCCGGAGAACGTGCTGCGTCCCGAGAACACGGTCGGCGAGGTGGCCGGCAAGGTGCAGCCCGCCGTGGTCAACATCCAGGTCTCCACCCCGTCCGCGCGCGGCGAGGGATCCGGCATCGTGATAGACCCGCAGGGCTACATCGTCACCAACAACCACGTCGTGACCATGGACGGCGCGGCCGACCGTGCGGATATCGACGTGGTCTTCTCCGACGGCTCCCGAGCGCCGGCCGAGATGGTGGGGCGCGATCCCGCGACGGACCTGGCCGTTCTCAAGGTCGACGACGTGCAGAACCTCACCGTCGCCACCCTGGGGGATTCCGACGAGGTCGAGGTCGGTGAACAGGTCATCGCGATCGGCTCCCCGCTCGGGCTGGTCCGCACCGTGACCGGAGGGATTGTCTCCGCGATCCAGAGGCCGATCGCGCTCGGCGAGTCCACCTCCGACGGTGACGTGGTGATCGACGCCATCCAGACCGACGCGGCCATCAACCCCGGCAACTCGGGCGGGCCCCTCATCGACGGCTCCGGCGCGGTGATCGGGATCAACACGTCGATCTTCACGCAGACCGGTGGGTCGATCGGGCTGGGTTTCGCGATCCCCGTCAACGACGTCCGCACCATCGTGACCGAGCTGATGACCGAGGGCTCCATCCAGCACGCCACCATCGGTGTCAATGCACGCAAGGCCGACAACGGGTCGGTCGAAGGTGCCGAGATCGTCAATATCCGAGAAGGTTCGCCCGCGCAGGAGGGGGGCCTCCGTGAGGGCGACGTGGTGACCCGGGTGGGCGATCGCGTGGTCCGCTCGTCCGACGAGCTCGTGGTGGCCGTACGCCGGGCCGGAGCGGACGTCGACGTCCCGGTGGAGGTCATCCGCAACGGCACCCGAGTCGAACTGACGGTACGACCGGTCCTGGGTTAGACGCGCCCCCGAGGTGGCGTCCCGTTCCCGCCGCCGCCCCGGACGACGTATCCTCGACAGCGATGTTCACGAACGTGGGGTGGTCCGAGCTCCTGGTGCTCGGGGTGGTTGCGCTGGTCGTCCTGGGGCCCGAGCGTCTCCCCGAGGCCGCCCGCTGGCTGGCCTCGATGATCCGCAAGGTCAAGGAGTTCGCGGGCAACGCCCAGCAACAGCTCAAGGACGATTACGGGACCGACTTCGAGGAGTTCAGCGAGCCGCTCAAACAGCTCAATGAACTACGCGGCCTGAGCCCGCGCGCGATGGTCACCAAACATCTGCTGGACGGCGACGACTCGTTGTTCACGGGCAACTTCGATTCCGCCGCCCCCGCGGGGGGTGCCGCCGTGGCGGGTGTCCAGACCGGTGGGCAGGCGGTCGCGGGTCAGCGGGGCACCGAGCCCCGTCAATCCACCGCGCCTCAGCCGACGCCATCTGCCCGACCGGCCGCCGACTCGGCGCAGCCCGCGCAGTCGGCGCCGACCGACGGGCAGTTCTGGGACGACGCCACCTGACCGCGCGTACGGACCGGCCTGCGCCCTGACCGGCACGGTGCGGTCATCCGTGCCGGCTCACCCCTCCAGAGCCTTCAGAGGTGACGGGTGGTGTCGATGCCCAGGTTCATGCCGGCCAGACCCCGCGGACGCACCGCGAGACCGTCGGCGATCTCCCGGAACGCCTTACCCGAGGGGGAGTCCGGCTCGGCCAGGACGATGGGCGTGCCCTCGTCGCCGTGCTCGCGGACCGCCTGCTCCAGTGGGACCTGCCCCAGGAGCTTGACCGGCGCGCCGACGGACCGGGACAAGTTGGCCGCGACCTCCTCGCCACCACCGCTTCCGAAGACGTCCATCCGCGTGCCGTCGGGAAGCTCCAACCACGACATGTTCTCGATGACGCCGGCGATTCGCTGACGGGTCTGCAGCGCGATCGAGCCCGCACGTTCGGCCACCTCGGCGGCGGCCTGCTGCGGAGTGGTCACCACGAGGATCTCCGCAGACGGGATCAGTTGCGCGATCGAGATGGCCACGTCGCCGGTGCCGGGCGGCAGGTCCATGAGAAGGACGTCCAGGTCGCCCCAGTAGACGTCCGCCAGGAATTGTTGCAGTGCCCGGTGGAGCATGGGGCCACGCCAGACGACGGGAGTGTTCCCCTTGGTGAACTGGGCGATCGAGATGACCTTCACGTCATGGGAGACCGGCGGCAGGATCATCTGTTCGACCTGGGTGGGGCGTGCGTCGGTCCCCAGCATCCGCGGGATCGAGTGACCGTAGATGTCCGCGTCGAGGACACCCACCGACAAGCCACGCTCGGCGAGGGCGGCCGCGAGATTCACCGTCGCGGTGGACTTGCCGACCCCACCCTTACCCGAGGCCACCGCGTAGACGCGGGTCAGGTTGCCGGGCTGGGCGAACGGGATGACAGGCTCAGCGGCGTCGCCGCGCAACTGCTTGCGAAGCTCCGTGCGCTGCTCGTCGGTCATCACATCGAGTTCCACGCTCACCTCGCCGACGCCCGGGACGTCGGACACGGCGTCCCGGACCCGGTCGGAGATCGTGTCCTTCATCGGACAGCCGGCGACGGTCAGATAGATGCCCACGTCGACCTTGCCGGTGACGGGATCCACCTCGACGCTCTTGACCATGCCGAGCTCGGTGAGCGGCTTACGGATCTCCGGATCATCGACCTTGGCCAGCGCGGCACGGATCGATTCTTCGCTGGGTGCACTCATGATGCCCCGAGTCTAGGCGTCACGGCACGTGGTGACGATTCAGGCCGGAGGAGGAACGCAGAACGGTGGGATACAGGGCAGCTCGATCACCGGCAGCTCGGGAGCCGCGGGTGGCGGCGGCGGGGCCGGGACCTCTTCGGTCTCCTCGGCCACCGGCGTGTGCGGCGTGGGTGCCGGCGGCTCCGGAGGCGGGGGGTCGGACGG
>CAMNYG010000338.1 GCA_946570335.1 uncultured Dietzia sp.
CAGCCACCGGTGTCCGGGTCCGACGATGATCCGGACGATGTGGGGCACGACGAGCAGGATCCGGGTTCTTCTGACGTCCAGACCGACGTGTTTCGCCTGTTTCTCTCCGAGGGCCAGTACGTCCAGGGGGCGGGCCATCGAGATGAGCACGGCCAGGCCCACGATGAAGAACGGCAGTGCCGCGCCGACGGCGTCCCAGGACGCCCTGTTGAGCGAGCCCATCGACCAGTAGACGATCGACTCGAGTTCGGTGGTGTCGGCGATGTAGGTGAAGAAGCCGTTGATCGATCCGCCGACTGCGGTGACGGCGATTCCCACCAGGAGGAGTTGGACGGTGCCGTCGCCGTGACCCGGACGGGCCAGCACATAGATCAGGGCTGTAGTGGCCAAGCCGAAGGCGAAGCTCATGGCCGGTACGGTCCAGGGGCCGAAGACTGTCAACCCCAGGACGATCGCGATGATCGCGCCGAGAGAGGCGCCGGAGGTGACACCCACGATTCCCGGGTCGGCGAGTGCGTTGCCGAACAGGCCCTGGAGCGCGGCCCCGGCGATGGCCAGGGAGGCCCCGACTATCGCGGCCTGCGCGACCCGGGGCAGCCGGAGTTCCCATACGACGTGTGCGGACGAGGGGTCCACGCCACCGAGCGAGCCGTTGGTCATCTGTGCGAACAGAATCCGGAGAACCTCGTCCGGCGGCAATGACAGTGGCCCGATCCCGACGCCGGCGATGATCGCGGCCAGCAGGAGGACGGCGAACACCGTGGCCACGAGTGCGCCCGGGGGCCGTCGTACCGTTCCCGCCGCAGCGGACCCGGTGGGGTTTGACGTGTGGGACGTGCGGTCGGCTCCGGCGGGGGCGGTGGTTGTCATCGGCGCGCTCACAGGTCGGGGTAGAGCTGGTCCTGGAGAGTAACCGCTCCGATCGGCGTTCCTTCCGGTAGCGTGCGAGACCCGGATACCTCGGCGACCGAGGTATCGCCCAGGGGGAGTTACCTTAGCCTTGCCTAAATGCAAATGGCGGACCGTGTCCGGGTCGGAAGGGGCGTCATGGAGGAAGAACTGTCGAGTTCGGATATCGAGCGGCTCGCCGCGGTCATCGTCGAACTCCGACGCACCTTGAGACGCGCCGGTGCCCAGGCCGAACGACGCGGACAGGCCGGTCCGGCCACCTCCGAGGGCGACCCTCAGGTACCGCGGTCTCCCGCAGGCCCCGGGCGGCGAACCGCGCTCACGGGCTCTGAGTTGGAAGTGCTGCGCTTCGTCGCCTCTCACCCCGGCGTGGGGACCAACGGCATCGCTTCCGCGCTGCGGCTCCGGGCCAACACCGTGTCAGGGGTGTGCGGTCAGCTGATCCGGGCCGGCCACCTCGAGCGCAGGACCGATCCGGGCGATGGCCGGGCGGCACAGTTCTATCCCACCGAGGCCACGATCCACAGACGCGCGGAGAAGACGGGGCGACGAGCCGAGCATCTCGCCTCCGCGCTCGAACGCCTGCCCACGACAGACCACACGGCGATCAACGCGGCGTTGCCCGCGTTGGAACGCCTGGTCGCGGAACTCGACGCGCTGTCGGTGCTCGACCGGTGATGAGGGATCGTCAGAGTGCGTACTCGGTGTGGACGTCCTTGGTCCGCTTGTGCTCGAACCAGAACGACAGGAACGGGATGGTTCCGGCAAGAGCGGTGGCCAGCGTCCGCGGCGCCACCCACCGGGCCTTGATCGCCAGGTCGAGGGTGGCGAACAGGTACAGGATGTAGAACACACCGTGCGTCTGGCCGATGTAGGTGAACCAGTCCGGGGCGTCGCCGGAGTTCTCCAGGATCAGATACTTGTAGATCATCTCCGCGGTGAGCACCAGCAGCCACACGCCCGTGATCCACGCGAGGACGCGGTAACGCTTGAGGGCAGCGGAGATCTTCCCGCCGGGATCCGGCTTGCGGTTGTCGGTGGTGGCGTCGGCAGAGGCGGTCATGAAGCGGGCTTCTCCTGGGAACGATCGCCGACGCCGTCCTGACGGGCCAGCTCGGCGAGATATGAGTTGTACGCGGCCAGGCCCTCGTCCCGGACCTCCGCATCCATCGTCGGGCGGCGCTTGGGCAACAGATCGGCGGGGATCTCCGTCATCACGGGGTCGCGTCGCCGACCACGTCCGGACGCGCGGGTACGTGCGGCTGAGCGCGTGCGCGGCCGGGCTGCGGGTGTATGCGCGCCCGGGTGGGCGTTGTCGTCGTCACCATCGTGTGCCGCACCCGCGGACACACCCTCGGCTTCGCCCACGCCCTCGGCGGCGGGATCCTGCGCGGCTTCGGAGAGGCGGTCCGCCTCGTCGGCCTCCAGGCGGACGTACTTGAGGTAGGCGTAGACCAGGAATCCGGCCAGGAACGGCCACATGAACGTGTAGCCGAGGTTCTGGACCGTGCCCGAGGCCTCCTGGTAGCGCGCCAACTGCCAGGCGCCCATGCCGAGGCAGAAAATCGCTCCCAGGACCACGAATGCGATCCACGACGGACGGTGCTTGATCGACGACGCCGAATCGCCGGAGACGGGATCGCCTCCGGCCGTACGGCGACCCGGGGTATCGGACACGCCTCCACGGTACCGCTGACCGCAGGCTAAACTCACCTCGCGGTACCCCCGGGTATCACGCGCCCGTGGCGGAACTGGCAGACGCGCTGGATTTAGGTTCCAGTATCTACGGATGTGGGAGTTCAAGTCTCCCCGGGCGCACCATGATGAGAGCGCACCCACGGCGCGTCGGAAGACGCTTGGTGGTGGACGCGGTGCACGTTCGACGAGATCGGCCCCGTCCCTCGCGGTGCGCGGAACGGGGCCGATCAAACGGAGACGGCTGAGCCGGGGCCGTGGCCGGCCTCTACTGCTCGGTGCTGATGTCGTCAGGATGTCTGACGAAGTGCACGATGCTCAGGGCGAGACCGCCCCAGATGACGAGCAGGAACAGC
>CAMNYG010000339.1 GCA_946570335.1 uncultured Dietzia sp.
GGTCGGGGCGGCCGCGCTGACGCCGGAACGTGCGGACTCCGAGGTGCTCGCGGCGCTGCGGGCGGCGGAGGCCGATCCGGCCGGATTGACCGATGACCAGTACCTGGCGCTGGCCACCGCCAGCGGCGACGGCCTGGCGGCCGTGGCCGGGCTGGCCGACCGGATCCGGGCCGACGTGGTGGGCGAGACGGTGACCTACGTGGTCAACCGGAACATCAACTTCTCCAACATCTGCTACACCGGCTGCCGTTTTTGTGCGTTCGCGCAGCGTAAGGGTGATGCGGATGCCTTCTCGCTCTCCGCCGCGGAGGTGGCCGACCGGGCGTTCGAGGCCTACGTCGCCGGAGCTTCCGAGGTGTGCATGCAGGGTGGCATCGACCCGGACCTGCCGGTTTCGGGCTACGCCGACCTGGTCCGGGCCGTCAAGGAGCGCGTTCCGTCGATGCACGTGCACGCGTTCAGCCCGATGGAGATCTCCAACGGTGCCTCGCGTTCCGGGGCCGGGGTCCGTGAGTGGCTGACGGATCTGCGGGCCGCCGGCCTCGACTCCATCCCCGGCACCGCTGCGGAGATCCTCGACGACGAGGTCCGCTGGGTTCTCACCAAGGGCAAACTCCCGGCCGCCGAGTGGATCGACATCGTCACCACCGCTCACGAGGTGGGTCTGCGTTCGAGCTCGACGATGATGTACGGGCACGTGGATACCCCGGCCCACTGGGTGGCGCACCTGCGGACGCTGCGCGGGATCCAGGAGCGCACCGGTGGGTTCACCGAATTCGTGCCGTTGCCGTTCGTGCACCGCAGTGCGCCGCTCTATCTGGCCGGTGCCTCGCGGCCCGGCCCGACCCGCGAGGAGAATGTCGCCGTCCATGCGTTGGCCCGGATCATGCTGCACGGCGCGATCGACCATGTTCAGACCAGCTGGGTCAAGCTCGGCGTGGCCGGCACGCGCACGATGCTGCAATCCGGTGCCGACGATCTCGGCGGTACGCTGATGGAGGAGACCATCTCGCGCATGGCGGGAGCAGACAACGGCTCGGCCAAGACACCGGCGGAGATCGAGCAGATCGCCACGGGGATCGGACGGCCGGTGAGCCGTCGCAGCACGCTCTACGGGCCGGCTCCGCGGCCCGTCGGCGTGACCGTCGTCACTTAGCGCCCGTGCAGGTGGGGCGGCTTCGCGGGGCCCACCCGATGTGGCCTACGATACAAGGCGATATTGCTACGAGGAAGGTGGCTGACGTGACTTACACGATCGCAGAGCCGTGCGTCGACGTGATGGACAAGTCCTGCGTCGAGGAGTGCCCGGTCGACTGCATCTACGAGGGTGGTCGGATGCTGTACATCCACCCCGACGAGTGTGTCGACTGTGGAGCCTGTGAGCCGGTCTGTCCCGTCGAGGCCATCTTCTACGAGGATGACGTCCCAGACGAGTGGACCGAGTACAACGCGGCCAACGCCGACTTCTTCGTCGAACTGGGTTCACCCGGCGGTGCCGCCAAGGTGGGCAAGGTCGATTACGACGTGCCGTTCATCAAGGCACTGCCTCCCATGAACGAGGAGTGATACCGGTGCTCGCACGCCCGGAGCGCACCCCGCCCGGGCATGTACTACCGGTGTTCCCCTGGGACACTCTCACCGAGACGCGAGCGCGCGCTTCCGCGCACCCCGACGGGCTCGTCGACCTCACGGTCGGCACGCCCGTCGACCCCGTGGCACCGGTGATCCGTGAGGCACTCGCCGCGGACTCGGCGCAGCCCGGATACCCCACCACCGCCGGGACCCCGCACCTGCGCCGGGCGATCGTCGACGCACTGGCCAGACGCCACGGGGTCACCGGCCTGACGCCGGACGCCGTCCTGCCCGTGATCGGTACCAAGGAGCTCATCGCCGGGCTGCCCGCCCAGCTCGGGCTGGGCCCCGGCCACACGGTCGTGGTTCCCGAGGTGGCGTACCCGACCTACGAGGTGGGCGCACTGCTGGCGGGCTGCACGGTGCTCCGCGCGGACTCGCTCATGCAGCTCGGCCCCTCGTCGCCGACCCTGCTCTATCTGAACTCGCCGTCCAACCCGACCGGCAAGGTCCTCGGGACCCCGCACCTGCGGAAGGTCGTGGGCTGGGCTCGCGACCGCGGGGTCATCGTGGCCGCGGACGAGTGCTATCTCGGGCTGGCCTGGGAAGGCGAGGCACCCTCGATCCTGGACCCCCGGGTCTCGGAGGGGGATCACACCGGACTCCTCGCCCTGCATTCGCTGTCCAAGACATCGAACCTGGCCTCGTACCGGGCCGGGTTCGTGGCCGGTGATCCGGCGCTCGTGGCCGATCTGCTCGAGGTGCGCAAGCACTCCGGGCTGATGATGCCGCTTCCCGTGCAGTCGGCCATGACCGCGGCCCTGACGGACGATGCCCACGCGGTCGAGCAGCGGGAGCGTTACCGGGCCCGCCGCGAAAGACTGCGGCCCGCGGTCGCCGCCGCTGGTTTCCGGATCGACAACTCGGAAGCCGGTCTGTACCTGTGGGCCACCCGCGAGGAGTCCTGCAGGGACACCGTGGAGTGGTTCGCCGAGCGCGGTGTGCTCGTCGCACCCGGGGAGTTCTACGGGCCGGCAGGGGCACGGCATGTGCGGATCGCGCTCACGGCGAGCGACGCCACGATCGAGGAGGCGGTCCGCCGACTGGCCTGATAGCCGCCCGGCACGGCCCTTACCGTCGCCCGGCACACGCCTCACGCGAGCGCGGTGCCCCGGTCACGGACCGGGGCACCGCCGTCGTGACTGGTGGAGTCAGCTGTTGGCGTGCAGGTCCGGGTTGAGCTCGACGCCCTCGCGCTTCCACGGCACGGCCTCGACCGCACCGGTGATCGAGTTGCGGCGGAAGAGCAGATTGTCCCGACCGGACAGCTGACCGGCCTTGACCGGCTCGTTGTCCGCCCAGGCTCCGGCACGGATCTCGATCTTCGT
>CAMNYG010000340.1 GCA_946570335.1 uncultured Dietzia sp.
CCGCGATGACGGCTGCCCCGAGCGCCGCGATCATGCCCGCCACCAGCACCACGATCCCGGCGTTGAGCACCATGATGCGGCGCACCTGCAGCTTGCGCGCGCTCTCGGGTGGGCGGCGGTGCAGCAGGGTCTCGGTGAAGTGTTGGCCCCACACGAGGATCGAGTTGGTGATGAGGCCCAGCGTGAAGATGTGCACGATCACCCACGTGGAGGCCGGCACCCACCGGTGGACCACGCCGAGGACCACCAGTGCGATCATCCACAGCTGGACCGGCCGGGTCGCCCGCCGGTGCCACGACCCCTTCCGCCGTGACCGGGTCCGGGGCTCAGCGGTGTTCATGTCTCAGAGTCTATGGCCCGGTCACGCCCGCAAGCCCGAGTTCTGCAGTGCGCGGCGCCCACGGTCGGAGAGCACCAGCTCGGTGAACTCGTCCGCTGCGGCGGCCTCGGCCCGGGCGTCCGGGCCGTTGTCGCCGCCGGGCACCCGGGCCAGGAGGTAGCGCGTCGTGCCGGCGGCCTGCTCCAGCTCGCGGTCCCGCGCATCAACGTCGGCCTCCGAGACCCAGCCGTGTGAACTGGCCACGTCGGTCCGGTAGACGATGCCCACGTCGACCTCGTTGTCCGCGAGCCGGGCGGTGAGCGCCCTGGAGCCGGCCGCCCGGTCCACGACCTCCGGCGGCGTCACCTCGGCGGCGGCGAGCAACGCGTCGGCGGCCCGGCCACACGGCACGTCGATGCTGCACAGACCGACCCGCAGGTCGTCCCGCTCGAGATCGTCCAGCCCGGTGACCTGCCTGGGGTTCCCGGAGGGCACCGCGAGCACCACGTGGTTGTGGGCGAAGATCTGCGGGTCGACCGCCGTTCCCTCCGCGACCGCCAGATCCATGGCCTCAGCGCCGGCTGAGGCGAAGACGTTGATATCCGTGCGACCGGGCAGGCTCTTCGCGATCTCGCCCGACCGGCCGAGCTCCAGACTCACCCGCACGCCGGGATTGTCGGCCTCGAAGTCACTGATGATCTCGGTGAACGCCGTGGACAGCGACGGCGCGGCCGCCACACCGATCGTGAGGATCTCGTCCTCCGGCTGCGCCGCGGCGCAGCTGGCGATGCCGGTGCAGGCGAGGGCGAGCGACAGGACGGTGAGGCCCGGGCGGCGTGGCAAAGGTCAGCCTCCGGCGAACGGTGGGAGGACGTCGACCTCCGAGACCTCGGCGATCGACGCGTGTGGATCCCTGGTTGTCTCGTCACCGACCAGGAACGAGGAGACGGTGACGATACTGGCGAGCGGTTCCCCGTGGCGGTCGCAGACCTCACGGGCCAACTCGCCGACGGTCGTGGCCTGCGTGTGAAGTCGTTCGCGTGCAGTGCCCGCCGCGTCCTCTGCCGCAGCGTAGTAGCCCACGGTGATCACTCTCGGTGTCCTGCTCACGGCGTCAACCCTATCGCCCGGCACCGACACGTCATCCGCCAATCGCCCCCATCGACCGTTTGGGCCGGTGGAAGGCGGTGCCGCCGATCCCGTGCCCGGCCTGTTTGCCCCACATCGCCCCGCGCCAGACGTCCGCGATCTCGGAGTCCGGGGCGCCCGAGCGCAGGACCCCCAGGACGTCCGTCTCGTCGTCGCTGAACAGGCACGAGCGGACCGTCCCCTCGGCGGTGAGCCGGGTGCGGTCGCAGGCCGCGCAGAAGTTGCGGGTGACCGTCGCGATCACCCCGACGGTCGCGGGACGGCCGTCCACAAAGTGGCCGGCGACCTCCCAGAGTTCGGCGGGCGCCGACGGGTCGTCGCGGCCCGCGGGGATCAGCTCGTACCGGGTGGACAGCGAGTCGAGCACCTCTTGCGCGGTGACCATCTCCACCCGCGACCAGGTGTTGTCCGCATCGAGTGGCATCTCCTCGATGAAGCGCAGCTGCACGCCCTCGGCGAGCGCCCACGCCAGCAGGTCGGGCGCACCGTGCAGCGTGGCCCGCATGGGCACGGCGTTGACCTTGACCGGGTCCAGTCCGGCCGCGACGGCGGCCCGCACCCCCCGCAGCACCGACGGCAGCCGGTCACGGCGGGTGAGCTCGGCGAACTCGGCGCGGTTGACGGTGTCGAGTGAGATGTTGACGCGGTCCAGGCCGGCCTCGACGAGCCCGCCGATTCGGTGCTCGAGTCCCACGCCGTTGCTGGTCATGGCGATCGGAAGGTCCGGGCACTGCGCGCGCGTACCCGCGATGATCCGCTCGAGGTCCTGCCGCATGAGCGGCTCCCCTCCCGTGAACCGCACCTCGTGTACGCCGAGCTCGCGGTGTGCCAGACCGACCAGCCGGACGACCTCGTCAGTGGTCATCCGGGCCGCATCCGGGATCGGCGGCAAGCCCTCCTCGGGCATGCAGTAGGTGCAGCGCAGCGAGCACTTCTCGGTCAGCGAGACCCTCAAATCCCGCGCCACGCGCCCGAACGAGTCGATGAGCAGCGGTGTTAAGGGCCGCGCCTGGCGCCGGTCCGTCCTGCTGCGGGCCCCCGACGCGGTCATCGGCGTCCCCTTCCTCCGGCCTGCGCCACCATCAACCGGTGGCGTGCCCCGAGTCTAGGCACGACGCGGGAGCCCAGCACGGTTACCGGGATCACGACCTCGTCGGACCGTAGGCCCGGTACAACGCGGTTACCGTGGGGGCATGACCAACCAGTCGGATCGGCCGTCACCCTCCGCGGCCCGCCCCACGCCCGGCGAGTACCGCGATCTGGTGCGTGCGCACCTGGCTCCGATGTTGGCGCGTGCCGCGAAGTCCACACGACTGCCGCTCGTGGCGTGTCCGGACTCGGTGTTGGCCCGCGACCTGCGCGCGGCGGTGGACCTGCCGCTGTTCGTGAACTCGCAGATGGACGGGTACGCGGTGCGATCGGTGGATGTGGCCGCGGCGAGTGCCGACGCGCCCGTTCGGTTGCGGGTGGTGGGGGCGGTGCA
>CAMNYG010000341.1 GCA_946570335.1 uncultured Dietzia sp.
CGCCCAGCAGGCCGGCGGCGATGACGAGCGCGCCTGTCGCCTTGCGACGACGCTTGGTCGACGCTGAGCGCGTGGGGGTCGGCGCCGGGTCGGGCGTTGGCGAACCCTCGGCGGGTGGGAGAGGTGAGTTCATTGTGAGTTCCCTTTGGTGTTGGGACCTGCTGGACACAGCGTCCTGCGGCCAGCTGACTACTGAATGAAGTAGATGGTGACGAAGAGGCCGATCCAGACGACGTCAACGAAGTGCCAGTAGTACGACACGACGATTGCCGCCGTGGCCTGCGCCGGGGTGAAACGCGACATCGTGGTCCGCATGACGAG
This sequence comes from uncultured Dietzia sp., assembly GCA_946570335.1. GTDB lineage: Bacteria > Actinomycetota > Actinomycetes > Mycobacteriales > Mycobacteriaceae > Dietzia. The sequence goes on from CAMNYG010000341.1 coordinate 322, forward strand.
GATGACGAATGCGAGCACACCCGCCGCGACGTGGAGGCCGTGGAATCCGGTGGTGATGAAGAAGACGGAACCGTAGACGCTCGAGGAGATGGTGACGCCCTCGAGGTATAGGAACAGATACTCGTACGACTGGCCGATCAGGAAGACCGTGCCCATGATCGCCGAGATCACGTACCACCGTCGGAGGCCGAACACGTCGCCCTGCTCCGCCGCGAAGACACCCATCTGACACGTGAAGGAGGACGCGATGAGGATGACGGTGATCGTCACGGCGAACGGCACATTCAGGTGCACGGGATAGGAGGGCCAGTCACCTCCCGAGTTCGCCTTGGAGACGAAGTACATCGCGAACAGCCCCGCGAAGAACATCAGCTCCTGGGACAGCCAAACGATGGTGCCCACACTGACCATATTCGGCCGATTCAGCGAATGAACGCGCTGGGCCATGGCCGATCCTGAGTTATCTACTGCGCTCGTCACGTGGCCAAGTATGACCCCTGAGGTGGGTGGAGTCTGCATGGACCCCCGAAATCGGCGTGTCCGCTCAGCGTTTCCGCAGGTCGCTTTTGAAACTAGCTGGAAGTGCACCGGGAATCGACCCCCTTGCAGGGGCTATCAGGGGGCTCTCAGGCCCGGGCCCGGCCGAGCGGGCGGAACCGTGGTGGGCGGGCGGTCGGCCCCGGGTGGGCGAGCGGTGGCACGATTGACGACGAATGGTCGGCGCCTCGTGGGGCGTCGCCGGGTCCGGGATTTCTCAGGGAGGTCGGTACACGTGGGCAGATCGACGGCGTTCGACGGGGGTCGCTCCTGGCCCGGGGTGCTCGGTGCCCTGACGGCGGGTGAGGACCTGGAGCCGGCGGACGCCGGTTGGGCGATGGCCCGGATCATGGAGGGCGCCTCGACGGACGCTCAGATCGCCGCCTTCGGCGTCGCGCTGAAGATGAAGGGCGTCACGGGCCCGGAACTGGATGCACTGGCCACCACGATGTTGGAGTACGCACGGCGGGTGCCGACCGATCGTCCGTGCGTCGACATCGTGGGCACGGGCGGCGACCAGCAGGGGACTGTGAACATCTCGACCATGTCCGCTCTGGTGGTCAGCGCCTGCGGGGTGCCTGTGGCCAAGCACGGCAGTCGCGCCGCGTCGTCGAAAAGCGGTGGCGCCGATGTCCTTGAGGCGCTCGGGGTGAAGATCGATCTGGGGCCCGCAGAGGTCGCACGATGCCTGGAGCAGGTGGGGATAGGCTTCTGTTTTGCTCCCGTGTTCCATCCGGCGTTCCGGTTCGTGGCCACGGCCCGGAAGGAGATCGGGATCCCGACCGTGTTCAACGTGCTCGGGCCGCTGACTAACCCCGCGGGACCGTCCGCGAACCTGATCGGCTGTGCGTTCGAGAATCTGCTTCCGGTGATGGCGGAGGTCTTCGCCCGTCGCGGGAAGTCGGCACTGGTGGTTCGTGGCTCCGACGGACTCGATGAGATCACGATGACCGGTCCGACCCGGGTGCTCCGCGTGGCCGAGGGGCAGGTCGACGAGGCCATGATCGAACCCGCTGACTTCGGTTTGCAGACCTGCTCCATCGACGAGCTGCGTGGGGGCGATGGTGCCCACAACGCAGGCGTGGTCCGCGATCTTCTCTCGGGGGTGAAGGGCCCGGTCCGCGACGCGGTGCTGCTCAACTCGGCCGCTGCGCTGGTGGCGTTCGACGGACTGGGACGGGGAGTGGAACTCGTGGGCGCGATGCGTGCTGCCGTCGACCGTGCCGCGGCGGCTATTGACGACGGCGGTGCCGCCCGCTTGCTCGACCGTTGGGTCGAGTTCAGTCAGGAGGTGGGGCGACCTCGGCCGGGGGCCTGACGTCGGGCACCGCCTGAGTCAGAGGGGGTTGTCCGCAGCGCTTTCCGAGGCTGCGCGCTCCGCTCGGGCCGCCCAGGCCTCCAGCGTGTGCGCCCCGTCGACCGACTGTGTCCACGTTCCGTCGACGGACACGATGCGGGTGGGCGCGGAATCTATCCACCTGTGGACGTTGCGGATCTGATCTGCGGTCGCACCGCGGAGCGGGCCCGCCCCGGGCTGCACTGTCGTCGATGCCGCACGGATCGCGTCGATGACCGGCATCGGACGGGCCCCGGCCGGCACCGTCCCCGAGCCCGCGAGACGTCCGTGGCGGATCACCGCGACATCCCAGCGGCTTCGGCCCGAGCCCTGGGCCAGAACCAGTTCTCCGAGGGCGGCTGTCGCTGCGAGTTCCTGCTGACGCGCGAGGACACGGACGAGAAGGGCGACCCGGTCACGTAGTCGTGCGGCTCGTTCGAAGGCTCCTTCTGCGGCGAGCCGGTCGACGAGTGCGATCAGGTTCCGCAGCGGGGCCGAGTCGGCTCCGTCGACGAGCGACACCCATTGCTCCGTATCCGGTGTGCCGCCGAATCCCTCGACGAGGTCGTCCCAGGCCGTCCGGGCGTCCCCGGCGCGGGGGAACGGGCCCACCGACCAGCGCTCGCCGGGGACTCGGTCCGCACGGCCTCTCCCGGCGCGGATCCGGCCGTCGCGGTCTCCCGGAGGCGGGGACCACCATCCCCAGCGGGGGCTCCGGGAGGGTCGGTAGGAGGGGGGCTGTAGGGT
>CAMNYG010000342.1 GCA_946570335.1 uncultured Dietzia sp.
CCTCCGGCGCGGCCCGGCCGACCTTCTTGCCGTGTGCCTTCTGCTCGGCGCGCGCGGAGTCGGCGGCCGCGATGGACGTCCGACGAGCCTCGTCGGCGGACAGCAACTGGTCGACCAGGGACGGGTCCTCGCCACGGGTGCGCTGTGAGTCGCGGACGACGTCGGGGTTCTCGCGGAGCAGCTTCAGATCGATCACGGACCCCAGCCTAGCGGCCCCGGGTCACGCCCTGATCAGACGCCGAAGAGTTCGAGGAAGGCGTCCTTCTCGAACATGCGGGCCGCGTCCACGGCCGAGGGGACCCCCGCGTTCGGGTCCGCCCCCGCCTCGAAGAGGATGCGGACGACCTCCCCGTAGCCCTTGAACACGGCGCCGGCCAGCGGGGTCTGCCCCCGGTCGTTGGCACGATCCACCTCGGCGCCCCGCTGGAGCAGTGCGCGGACGGTCTCGGGGTGGCCGTTGTAGGCCGCCAGCATGAGCAGGGCGTCGCCGCGCTCGTTGGTCAGGTCCGGGGTGACCCCGGCGTCCACGTAGGCGGCGAGCCGCTCGGTCTCGCCCTCTCTCGCCAGCTGGAAGAGCATCTGGGCGAACTCGAGAACCTCGGGGTCCACCCCTTCACGCGGCGAGCGCGCACCGAGGTCCGGCCCGTCCTGCTGCCCGTGGTCATGTCCGCTCATGTCCGGGATCCTATCGCCACGCCGCGATTACGGCATCATAGGAGCGATGACCCCCACCACCAGATCGTCACGCCGTGGTCGGTCCCTGCTCCGTTCACGGGGCGCGGTCATGGCCTCACTCCTCGCCGTCCTGTCCGGCGGCGCGGTCACGGGCGCGCTCATGGCGTCCGCCATCAACGATCCCGACTCGTCGCGCGCGGGCCGCATCGCCGCGGTCGTGCCGCAGGTCGATCCGCGCACACTGTCGGGACCCGCCTACGCGGGCGCCACCCCGGGCACGTGCCTGACCTGGTCTGTGGACGACGCCGACAGGGTGGCCTCGTTCGACACGGTCGACTGCACCCAGCCGCACCGATTCGAGGTGGCGGCGCGCATCGACCTGTCCGAGCAGCCGGGCTTCGGCAGCGGGGCCCCGCTGCCGAACTCCGCTGCGTTGGCGCCCGTCGGCGCCGAGCAGTGCCTGCCCCTGATCTCGAGCTACGCAGGTCGTGAGGTGGATCCGGAGGGACGGTTCACCGGGCTCGTCGTGCCGCCCTCACAGGCCGGATGGGACAAGGGCGACCACAGCGTGCTGTGCGGCGTCGCCGCGTCCGAACTCGACGGTCGTTCCGCACTGTCGACCGGCATCTTCGCGGAGGCCGACCAGCATCGGCGCTGGGATCCGGGAACCTGCCTGGGGTTCACCGCCGAGGGGCTGCCCGGGGCGCCTGTCCCCTGCTCGGAGGACCACTCGATCGAGATCGTCGCGGACATCGATGTGTCGGGGATGTTCCCGGAGGGTCCCGTCCCGCCGGAGCCGCGGGTGCAGTCCGAGCTCACGGCAGAGGCGTGCCTGGAGGCCGGCATCGCCTACCTCGGGGACGCCGAGGCGCTCCGCCGGAGCACTCTCATCTCGACACTGGTCCACCCGATCTCGGAGCTGTCATGGCTCACCGGTAGCCGTACGATCAACTGCGGCCTGATGAAGTCCGCGGAGCCCGGGCCGTTCGCCGTGCTGCGCGGATCGGCCCGTCAGGGTGTGCTCATCGACGGCCAGACCCCGGTCGCGCCCACCACCACCGAGCTCCCCCCTCCGGGCCAGCAGCCGGCTGGTGAGACCGGAGCGACGACCGGTGGCGAGGAGGGCACGGTCTCGGTGCCCGTCCCGGGCGGGACGCCGTGACCCCAGCCCTCGTCCCGCCCGTGTCAGGCGGGTCGGCATGAGCATCAGGATCGGCGAGGCCAGATTCGAGCAGCTCGTCGACGACGCGCTGGACTCGGTGCCGGACGAGTTGTTCCGGGCCATGGACAACGTCGTGGTGCTCATCGCCGACCGGAATCCCGACGAGCCCGGCCTCCTGGGCCTGTACGAGGGCGTGGCGCTCACCGAACGCGGTGACACGTACTCGGGTTTCCTCCCGGACACCATCACGATCTACCGGGACGCGCTGTGCGATTTCTGCTCCACCGAGGAGCAGTTGGTCCACGAGGTGGCGGTGACGGTGATCCACGAGATCGCCCATCACTTCGGGATCGGTGAGGAGACGCTCCACGAACTCGGCTGGGGCTGATCCCGTCCCCGCGAGCGCCACGCAGGCCGGTCCGGGGCGGTGTCAGAACTCCGGGCGCCCCGGGTGGTCGCCCCACCGCTCGCACGACCAACCGCCGCCGGCCGGGGCCAGCTCGATGATCCCGCAGTTGGCGATGTGGTTGTCCAGCGCCCACTGCGAGGGCACCGCGCCGGCGAACACGGCGATCGCCCGCATGACCGCACCATGAACGACCAGCACCACATCGATGCCGTTGTCGAGGTGGGACTCGCGTAGTTCGGCGACCAGCGGCATCGTACGGTCCTGTACGTCCAGAGCGCTCTCCCCCTGAGGAAGGCTCGACGCCAGTTCGCCGGCCTCGAACCAGTCGCGCATGAGCCGGTTGTAGGCGAGAATCGCCTCGACGCCGGTCTGCATCTCGTAGCTTCCGGCCTGCACCTCGTACATCCCGGGCACGGCCTCGGTCGGCAGCCCCATCTCGGTGGCGATCAACCCGGCGGTCTCGCGGGCCCGGGCGGCCTCGGAACTCATCACGAGGGTGGCCGAGAGCCCCGACTCCGCCAACTCGCGGCCCACCACCACGGCCTGCTCGCGACCGAGCTCGGTCAGCGGGGCTCCCGGCAGGGCGGTGTCCAGCGCGCCGGCGACGTTCGAGGGCGTCTGCCCGTGTCGGACCAGGTGCAGGCGGGCGCTCATCCGGAACTCTCGCCGCGGCGCAGGCCCTCCAGCCAGGCG
>CAMNYG010000343.1 GCA_946570335.1 uncultured Dietzia sp.
CCCGCTCCCCCGGGGACGGTGTGCTCGGGGCGACCGGGGTGGTCCTGCCCGTCGGGGTGGAGCGCTTACGAAATCTGGGCAGTCCGGGCACGGGACTCCTCCCTGTGGTCGGTGACGTGGGTCGTGCCGGGTGGCGCGGGATGTGCCCCGTCACGGTCGACGAGGGGCAGACTGCGCAGGTCGCGCTCCAGATGCCACTGCAGGTGCGCCGCGGCGATCCCGGAAGCCTGCCGGACCACGGCGGGCGAGGACACCGCGACGGCGTCCCACTGCCCGGAGATCAGCGCGGCGAGGTGCTCTGCGACGCCGGGCGAGAGCATGGCACAACCCTGCGGTCGGCAATGCACGCAGACGGTGCCGCCGGAAGCCACGTGGAACGCCCGGTGCGGGCCCACCGCGCCGCAGCGCACGCAGCAGTCCAACACCGGTTCCCAGCCGGAGGCGGCCATGGAGCGGAGGAGAAAGGCGTCGGCCACGAGTCCGGGGGGTCGGCGCTGCTGCGCGAGGGAGCGCAGGGCACCGACGGCGAGGACGAACAGACGCGGTGTCGGTGCCCCCTCCTCCCCTGCGAGTCGCTCCGCGGTCTCCAGGACCACACACCCGGATGTGTACGAGGGATAGTCCGCGACGAGTGGCCGGGCCAGCGATTCGCGGCTGGAGGCCTGCCGGATGGTCCCGAGCCCGCTGCGGCCACGGCCCGGGGCGATCTGTACCTCCACCACGGCGAACGGCTCGAGGCTCGCTCCCATGCGTGAGCGGGTACGGCGCACGGCTCGGGCGACGGCCCGGACAAGTCCGTGCTCCCGGGTCAGCAGCGTGACGATCCGGTCCGCCTCACCCAGGTCATAGGTACGCACGACCAGACCGGTGGTGGTGAATGGGTGCATCCCGGCCTCCTGTCGGTGTGTGCGCAGATCGGTGTCAGGTGCGAAGGTTCATCATCTCACCGGCAGAGCCGCGCCGCGAGACGTGCGCGCGGCGGGTCCGCCCGCCGCGCGGTGACCGGTCATCCGATAGTGGCGCGGAGCCGGTCGGATGACACCCCGCGTCAGAATCCGAGACGTCCCAGCATCTTGGGATCGCGCTGCCACTCCTTGAGTACCTTGACGTGCAGGTCCAGATACACCTTGGTGCCCAGCAGCTTCTCGATGCCCGCGCGGGCCCGGGTGCCCACCTCACGCATCCGGGCACCCTTCGGCCCCAGCACTATCGCCTTCTGGCTCTGCCTCTCGACGTACACGGTGGCGTGGACGTCCACCATGTCGTCGCGCCCCTCGTGCGGCAGGACCTCCTCGATCGTCACCGCGATCGAATGCGGCAACTCGTCCCGCACGCCCTCCAGGGCGGCCTCGCGGATGAGCTCTGCCATCCGGGACTCATCCGACTCCTCGGTGATGATGTCGTCGGGGTAGAACTGCGGTCCCTCTGGCAACAGGGAGGCGATGACCTCGGCCACCACGTCGACCTGCTCCCCCGAGACAGCCGAGACGGGAACCACCTCGGCGTCGGGTCCCAGGAATTCCGACACGGCGACGAGCTGATCCAGGACCTTCTGCTTGGAGACCGCATCGATCTTGGTCACCAGGCCCATCACCGGCGTCGTGGGGCACAGCGTACGGACCTGCTCGAGGATCCACTTGTCGCCGGGGCCGATCTTCTCTCCGGCGGGAAAGCACATCCCGATCAGATCCACGTCGGAGAAGGTGTCCTCCACCAGCGCGTTGAGCCGCTCGCCCAGGAGCGTCCGGGGTCGGTGCAGGCCGGGGGTGTCCACGAGGATGATCTGGGAATCCTCGCGGTGCACGATCCCCCGGATGGCGTGCCTGGTGGTCTGCGGGCGTGAGGAGGTGATCGCGATCTTCTCCCCCACCAGTGCGTTGGTCAGCGTCGATTTACCCGTGTTCGGACGACCGACGAAACTGACGAATCCACTGCGGAACCCCTCGGGTGTACTCATCTGTTCTCCTCGCCGTCGTCGCCGTCACAGTCGCCATCCACGGCGGAACGCTCGGCGACCACCGTCACCACCTTCACACGTCCCCGACGGTCGTGTCCGCCCTCGGCGCGCAGGTCCAGCCCCGTGGACACCACGTGCGCACCCGGCAGCGGGACACGGCCCAGTTCGAGGGCGAGCAGGCCGCCGAGGGTTTCGACCTCCTCGGTGACCTCCTCCGGGAAGTCCAGGTCGAACAGCTCCGCCACCTCGTCCAGCCCGAGCCTGGCCGACAGCCGGTACCGGCCGTCGCCGAGGTCCTCGACGGGCGGGACCTCGGTGGTGTCGTACTCGTCGACGATCTCGCCCACGATCTCCTCGAGGATGTCCTCGATCGACACCAGGCCGGCGGTCCCTCCGTACTCGTCGACGAGGATCGCCAGGTGGTTGTGGTCGCGCTGCATCTCCGCCAGAAGGTCGTCGATCCGCTTGGCGTCGGGCACGAAGGCCGCCGGGCGCATGACCTCGGCCACCGGGGCCGCTCGTCCGTCGGGGTCGTCCAGTCGCGCCACGATGTCGCGCAGGTACACCACGCCCACCACGTCGTCGGAGTCCCCGGTGTCCACCACAGGGATCCGTGAGTAGCCCGACTTGACCGTCAGTCGCGCGGCCTGGCCGACCGTTTTGTCCGACTCGATCCACACCATCTCGGTGCGCGGTGTCATGACCTCGCGCGCCGTGGTGTCGCCGAGCTCGAAGACGGATTGGATCATGCGGGACTCGTCGTCCGCCACAACGCCGTGCTCCCGCGCCATGTCCACGATCTCCAGCAGCTCGATCTCCGAGGCGAAGGGACCGTTGCGGAAACCACCGCCGGGGATGACCGCGTTTCCGACGCCCACGAGCAGGCGCGCGACCGGGCCCAGCACCGCCCCCACCACGCTCATGGGAGCGGCCGGACCCAGCCCGATCGAACAGGGGTGGTGGCGGCCCACC
>CAMNYG010000344.1 GCA_946570335.1 uncultured Dietzia sp.
CGTGGATGGTGCCCATGAGGTTGACCTCGACCATGGACCGCCAGATGCGGTGTTCGAGCAGGTCGGGACGGCCCCAGGCCGAGTTCCCGGCGACGTGGAAGATCGCGTCGGGCGCGCCGTGCTCGGCGACCATCCGCTCACCGAACGCGGACACGGCCTCGTGGTCGGTCAGGTCGAGCGTCTCGGCGGCCAACACTGCGGCGCCGGCGGCCCGACATTCCTGGGCGGCCGCTTGCAAGCCCTCTGCGTTGACGTCGGTCAGCACGAGTCGCGCGCCCGCACCCGACAGTCGTGTGGCCGTGGACCGTCCGATACCGCTCGCCGCGCCCGTGACGACGCACAGCGTGCCCTGGTAGTCCTTGATCCGACGCCTCGACATGAGTTCCCCTGTCCGGCCCGGGTCGACTGGGCGGGCCGCTGGTGTCCCACCGTAGCGGCCCACCCCGCCCCGCGAGGGATGTCACGCGGGGTGGACAACCACCCCGCGTCCGGGGTGGAATCAGGACCCGCTGCGCGCCGGGATCGGCGGGACGTACTCGCGCAGGACGCAGCGGCTGCCGCTGTAGATGGTGGCCATGCAGCGGTTGCAGTGCACGCACAATGACCGGCGGCGCTCGTCTTCCTTGAGCTTGTTCGCCAGGTCGGGCTCACGCAGCAGCCCGCGGCCCATGGCGACGAACTCGAAGCCGGCACCCATCGCCTTGTCGATCGACGGCCGGTCGACGATCCCGCCGAGCAGCATCATCGGCAGATCGACGGCCTCACGGATCTGTCGGGCATCGTCGAACATGTACGCGTCGGTGTAGGGGTACTCCTTGAACATCTTCGGCCCGACGACCTTCATGCCCATCTTGATCAGCGGCGGCTGGGTGGCGGCGAATTCCTCGAGCGGCGCGTCACCCTTGAAGAGGTAGATGGGGTTGAGAAGCGAACTGCCCACGGTCATCACCAGCGCGTCCGCGGATCCGTCCTGCTCGATCCACTTGGCGACCTGCACGGCCTCGTCGATCCAGAATCCTCCGGGGACGCCGTCGTCCATGTTGAGTTTGATGGTGACGGCGATCTTGTCGCCCATGGCGTCGCGGATGGCGCGGCCGATGCGGCGCGCGAAGCGGGCGCGGTTCTCGAGCGAGCCACCGTAGGAGTCCTTGCGCTTGTTGAGCTTGGGGCTGAGAAACTCGCTGACGAGGTAGTTGTGTCCAAAGTGGACCTCGATGGCGTCGAAGCCGGCCTCGTGGGCGCCCTTGGCAGCGCGGACGTGGTCGGCGACGATCCGGTCGATGTCGGCCTCGGTGCACGCCTTGGTCAGTGACATGCCGGTGGGCGCCGGGATCCGCGACGGCCCCATGGCGGGCATCCCGTTGGAAGCGGAGTTGGCAACGGCGCCGGCGTGGCCGACCTGGGCGGAGACGGCGGCGCCCTCGGCGTGCACGGCGTCGGTGAGCTTGCGCAGCATCCCGCCGTCGTCCATGCCCCAGTGGTACTGGTGCCGGTCGGTGCGCCCTTCCGGCGAGGTGGCGAGGTAGGCGACGGTGGTCATGCCGACGCCACCGCGCGCGTATTCGGCGTGGAACTCGATGAGCTCGTCGGTCACGCGACCGTTCGGGCAGCGCCCCTCAAAGGTCGCGGCCTTGACGATGCGGTTGCGTAGCGTCACGCCGCCGATCTTGCCGGGGCTGAAGACGTCGGGAGCGGGGGTTCCGGGCGCGAGAAGCATGGGCAAACTATAACCTGTTCCATCCAGCGTGGCGCGTGTCCGGCCAGCGAGATCAGTGCAGACCCGGCGAGTCAGGCCGCCGAACCCAGCTCTACCAGTACCACGCCGATCCCGATCATCGCGATCCCCGCACCCATCAACGGGCTGAGAGGTTCGCGGAACAACAGCCGGCTCGCCACCGCGGCCAGGGCGACGCCGGCGGCCGTCCAGATGCCGTACGCCACGCCCAGGGGCATGCCGGCGGAGAGGGTGAGAGACAGTAGTACGAACGCGGCCAGGTATCCGGGGGCCACCACGAGGTACCACCGACGGTCGTCGACCGCCTTGCGGAGAGAGAGGGTCGCCGCCAGCTCAGAGACGACGGCGACGACGAGGTACGCCCACGCGGTCACGAGGCCTCCCCCGCGGAGGCGCGAGCGCGTTGGGCTCCGAGTTCGACGCACAGGACGCCCGCGATGATGGTCGCTATCCCCGCGCCCATCAGCGGGGTCAGCGGCTCGCCGAAGATCAGTGCGGCCCCCGCCGCCGTGAGCACCACCCCGGCGGCGCCCCAGATGCCGTAGGCCACCCCGAGCGGCATCCGGGCGCGCAGCGTCATGCCGAGGCAGATGAATGCTCCCACGTACCCCAACGCCACCACCACGTACAGGGCCGGCACGGTCAGGGCCCCCTTGAGTGAGAGGGAGCCGGCCACCTCCAGCGCGATCGCGGCGACGAGGAAGGCCCAACGGCGCGTTGCACTCGAATCAGCGGAGCCCGCAGTGGTGTGGCCCGCGGCGGCGGAGCCCGCGGTGGTACGGCCCGCGGCGGCGGACCTCTCGACGCGGTCAGTCACGAGAGCCCACCGCCCGGAGTGCGGCCCGGACGGCGACGCGCTCGTCGCCGACCAGCGGCAGCACCGGATGCGGCAACTCCTCCGGGGTGATCAACCCGATCTCGGCCGCGATCGCGGACACCGTCCGGTAGCTGCCGAACTGCTCGAACAGGCGCCACACCGGATCCAGTTCCGAAGACAGCGCGGTGGCCAGCCGGTGGTCTCCGGACCGGGCGGCGCGGGTGATCTCCAGGCAGGTCCGCGGGAACACCCCGGCCAGCACGCTGTACCAGGCGTCGCAGCCGGCGATCAGTCCGCGGGCCCCCGCCCCGTCACCACTGACTCCGAGGGTGACACGCCCGGGGATCCGCGCGCGCAGACCCTCCAGGTC
>CAMNYG010000345.1 GCA_946570335.1 uncultured Dietzia sp.
GCCGACCCAGGTTGCCGGGCACCGCCGCACCCCACAGGCCCACGTCGACGGTCGACTCCCCGGTGACCTCGTCCCGCCAGCGGTCGACGCCCTCCGGCGAGGTGGCGGCCGGGGCGCCGTCGTTGCCGTAGTCGATCACCGAGGTGATGCCGCCCCGCGCCGCCGACCGGGTCCCCACCGCCACGTTCTCCGTACTGACGTGCGGATCGACCAGCCCCGGCATGAGCACCACATCGTCGCCCAGGTTGATCGTGTGATCCCCCGCCAGTCCGATGTCCCGCGCCGCCGAACCGGTACGCACCGACGAGATCACGCCACCGTCCACCGTCACCGCGGCCTGCTGGATACGGTCGTCGATCACCGCCCGTCGGGCGTGGATCAGGAGTTCGTACTGGGCCACGGATATTCCTCCCCGCGAGTCTGGACGTCAGGTGGCACGGTGCTCCGCCATTGTCCCCCACGGGCGGGGCACACCGCGATCGGCTGGCCGGATAGCGTGACAGGTACTGACCCGACTCTCGACGGAGGACCCGCATGACCGACAGCCCCACCGGATTCGTCCCCACCGCCGATCTCGTGGACGAGATCGGCGAGAACGTGCGCAGCTGCGACACCCAGTTCCGCGACCTCGGCGGTCGCACCGAGTTCTTCGGCCCCGTCGCGACCGTGCGGTGCTTCCAGGACAACGCGCTCCTCAAGAGCGTGCTGGGCGAGCCCGGCGAGGGCCGGGTGCTGGTGATCGACGGCGGCGGCAGCGTCCACACCGCACTGGTGGGCGATCTGATCGCCGAACTGGGCCGCTCCAACGGCTGGGCGGGAATCGTCGTCAACGGCGCGATCCGCGACTCGGCGATCGTCGCCGGCATGGATTTCGGCTGTAAGGCGCTGGGCACCAACCCGCGCAAGTCCACCAAGACCGGCGCCGGTGAGCGGGACGTCACCGTGAGCTTCGGCGGGGTCGACTTCGTCCCCGGCGACACCCTCTACGCGGACTCCGACGGCATCGTGGTGCGCTGACCCTCACGCAGACACCGCCGTGGCCCACGAACGGCGGGCGTCAGCGTCTGGGACGACGTGTCAGACGTTGCCGCCCGCGTCCCCGATCGAGCCGGTGAGGGTCTGCCCCACCGAGGCCTCGGGCCCGTAGCTGCCGGTGGAGCCGGGCGCGTAGGAGCCGGTCGAGTTGGGCACGTCCACCGACAGCACCACCGAGCCGGTGTTGACTAACCCCGTGAGCAGGTCGGCCAACGAACCGGTCCCGAACGAGCCGTAGCCGAAACTGCCGACCCCGTCGGCGGCCACGGACGGGTACAGGCACATCGCGCGCACGACGTTCGTGTACGTCGTGATGAAGATGCAGGGATTGGCGTCCGGGTCGATCTCCGGCCCCTCGTCCCGGTCGTCCGCGTGGGCTGCTCCGGCGCCGGCGACGAGCGTGGCGGCGGCCAGGGCCGAAACGAGGGCGGTTCTGCGCATGAGGATCCTCCGGATGGTCATCCCACCCCACCGGGCGGGCACATGAAGATGATGTTAGTCGTGACGCGCATCACCGTGTGGGGTCACCCGGCGCGGCGCCCGACGTCCCGGAACCTCAGGCCTCCCGGCGTATCCACCGCAGCAGCGGCCCCAGCGAGACGCGGTCGGTGAGGTCGAGCCCGCCCAGCTCGAGCATCGCGTCTTCCTCCGGGGTGCGGTCCGACTTACGCCGCAGCGCGGCGAGCGCCGTCTTGATCCCCAACCGCTGCCGGAATCCCAACTGATCCGGGGTCACCACGCCGCGCAACTGGAACAGCTTGAGCTCACGGAGCTGCTCGGCGGAGAACTCGGTCGACATCAGCTCGATCCGCGCATCATCGGTGACCGGCGTGGGCCCCACCATCACCACGGCGACCCGTCGACCGGCCTCGACCAGCGCCTCCCAGTTGTCGGTGATGAACGTCGAACCGCCCAGCCCGCCGCCGGTCCGCATGCCCGTGAACAACACGACCGTGCCGGCCACGACGAGCTCGCCCGGATCCGCGGCATCGTGGTGAGTGGTGCGGGTATCGAACTCCTCTGCCAACCACTCGGCATACCGGCGGGCGCCGGCGTCGTCGTCGTGCAGGATCACGGGCGCCTGCACGGACCCCTGCGCGCCATCACTCATCAGTTCCCCCCGCCACGTCGCGGGCCACCACACGGGCCGCCCGACCACCGGTTTCCACCACGTCCCCGTCGGCCAACCCGCGGCCCCGACGCCGATCCACCTCGCCGTTGACACTCACCGCGCCGGCGGCGACGGCGTCCTTGGCCTCCGCACCCGAATCCAACAGCGAGGACAGCTTGAGGAACTGGCCGAGCGTGAGCTTGCTGCTCAGGTCGCACTCGACGTCGTCGACCGGTGGACCGGCCGGCGGGGGCGTGGCCCGTCCGACGCGTCCTCGTCCTGCGATGTGACGGCTCATGCCGGAGAGCCTATCGGGCGGCCCGCGGCGGGGTCGGAGTGTGCCGGTTCGACCTCTCCGGCAGATCCCCGCGCCCCCGCCGCGTGACCAACGCCAGCCCCGTCCCACCGGCGACAAGGGCGGCCACCGCCAACACCAGGGCCACCGTCTGCACCGCGGACATGCCGAACGTCGACGGCTCCGACCGCTCCGCCGGTTCCGGGTCGTGGCCCTCCACCGGCAACGGCGGCAGCTCACTGAGTTCCGGCAGGTCTGACACCACGATCCGCGACCCCGCGCCCACGACCTGCGCCGACGCCACCGGGGCGCCCTGCAGCGCGACCACCGCACAGAATGCGCCGATCACGGCGAGGGGACGACGGCGGTCCATAACCTGCCTTCCGTGACGGCGGCCGGGCGGCCTGGCGTTGCGACGCAGCCAATCTTATGGTCGCCTCAGGTATTACGCCACGGCGCCCCCGAAGTCGGTCAGACCGG
>CAMNYG010000346.1 GCA_946570335.1 uncultured Dietzia sp.
CGGACGCGCCCACACCGTCAAGTCCGACGCCACCGGTCCCCCACCCGCCAGCTGGTACCACTACCGCTTCCGCGCCCCCGGGCAGACCTCGCCCGTCGGCCGCACCCGCACCGCCCCCGCCGACGGGACCCTGCCCGCCACCGGCCGCTGGCGCACCGGCGTGGTCTCGTGCTCCAACTGGGAGGCCGGCTTCTTCGCCGGCTACCGCCATCTGGTTCAGCGCGGCGACCTGGACGTGATCATCGAGCTCGGCGACTACATCTACGAGTACGAGCGTGGCGGTTACACAGCCAAGTTCGGCGCCGTCCGCCCCCACGATCCGCCGCACGAGATCATCACGCTCGCCGACTACCGCACCCGGCTCGGCCAGTACCGCACCGACCCGGACCTGCAGGCGCTGCACGCGCACGTGCCCTGGATCTGCACGTGGGACGACCACGAGCTCGCCAACGACTCCTGGGAGCACGGCGCGGAGAACCACCAGCCACACGAGGGCCCCTGGGCCGACCGCAAGGCTGCCGGATCGCAGGCCTACTTCGAGTGGATGCCGATCCGGCCGGACTCGCTGCGCGACGGCGGCTTCCTCTACCGTCGCCTGCGCTGGGGCTCGCTCGCCGAACTGAGCATGCTCGACCTGCGCTCCTACCGCACCGAGTCACCGAGCCGCCTCGACGGCCGCGCGATCGACCAGACCGGCACCGTGACCGGCGCCGAGCAGTTCGACTGGCTGGCCCGCGGACTGAGCTCCTCGACCGCCCGCTGGAACGTGATCGGCAACTCCGTGATGGTCGCGCCGGTGCTCATCCCGCCGCTCGACCACCGCACCATGGCCGCCGTCACCGAACTGCTCGGCGTCCCGCGTGAGGGCATCACCTACAACGCCGACCAGTGGGACGGCTACGCCGGTGAGCGCCGCCGCCTGTTCGAGGTGATCCGTTCCACGGGAAACCGCAACCACGTGTTCCTCACCGGCGATATCCACAGCTCCTGGGTCAACGAGGTGCCGTTCGACCCCGCCGACTACCCGGGCGCCGGCACCGGTGCCGTGGAGTTCGTCACCCCGTCGATCACCAGCAACAACGTCGACGACATCCTGAAGCTCCCCGTAGGCAACGGCCTGTCCGTCGCCGCGCAGGCCGGGCTTCAGGGCGCCAACCACCACATCCGCTGGGTGGACCTGGACCGGCACGGCTTCACGGTGGTCGAGTTCACCAGCGACTACGCGCACGCCGACTACTGGGCGCTGCACGACCACACCCTCGCAGACAGCGGCGCCTACCTCATGCACAGCTGGCGTACCCCGCACGGTACGGACCGCGTGGAGCCGGCCGGCCCGCTGCCCTGACGCCGCGCCCGGCCCCTCCGGTCAGTAGGCGGAGTCGATCGAGCCCGGGTCGAGCCCGGCCGATCCTGCGGCCTCCCCGACGGACCCGGTGACGAGTTCGTCGACGAGACCGCCCACCGAACCGTCGGGGCCCACGCCGTCGGCGGTCGCGTCGGGGATCTCGTCCAGCGGTGTGAAGTACACGTGGCGGCTCTGGCTGGGCACGACCAGCGTGTCGTCGACGATGATCGGCCCGGCCGGCGCCAACGCGCCCTCGAGCTCCAGCACACCGGTCACGGCCCCGGTGGCGGTGTCGAGCCGCTGCACGGTCCCGGTGGTGGTGGAGAAGTAGACGCTGCCCTCGTCCACCACGGGAGCGCCCTTGATCACGCCGACCGGATTGCGCCACTTCCGCTCACCGGTACGCAGGTCGTACGCATAGGCGGCACCGGTGGTGGGGCTGCCCACGTACACGGTCCCGTCATGGATGGTCGGCGCACCGGACCGGTTGTTGTTCGGGGCCGGGCCACTGCCGATCACGTCCCGCCAGAGGACCCGCCCGGTGTCGATGTCCATGGCCACGATGGTGTGCTCCTCGCGCGGGCCCGTCAGCCCCGGCAGCAGGGTGCGGTTGGCGGTGGTCACCACGGTGCCGGAGTCCACGGCCGGCGGCACGTCGTCGAGCCCGCGGTTGAACTCGGGGAACTCACGCTGCCAGGCGAACTCCTCCGCGACGGTGTCGTAGGCGAAGAAGGTGTACGGCGCGGGCGCGCCACCACCGAAGTACAGCACGCCGTCCTGTTCGGCCGGTGACGACATGCTCGCGATGTGCCCCGTCTCCACCACGTCGAGCTCGGCGCCGCTGACCGGGTCGAGCTTGTACAGGCGTCGGTCACCGGTGACCGCCCACACCGCTCCGCTCGTCACCACCGGTGTCGGCATCACCTCACCGGGGGTGTCGTGGCGCCAGAGGATCTCCCCGGAGTCGGGGTCGAGACTGAGGACGCCGCTCTCCCCCGTGCCCCGGTAGCCGTCCGGTCCGCCGCTGGCGAAGCGGTTGCCGAATCCGACGAAAAGCTGCCCGCCGGAGTGGATCATCTCCGAGTGCACCCAGTTCGGGGCCTGCGCCTGCCACAGCAGCTCGCCGGTGACCAGGTCGAACGCCTGCAGTTCGCCGGAGTCGTGGTTACCGACGAACACCTTGCCGTGGGCGACGACCGGTGTCGCCCGCACCTCGTTGGCCGTGGCGATGGCACCGCTGTAGATCTCGGCGAGACCGGAGGTCACGTGGGTGTTGTTGGTGGCGTCCCGGCGGTACTGGGTCCAGTCGCCGGTCTGGGCGTGGGCCGGCGCGAGTCCGGTGAGGAGCAGGGCGGCGAGGGCGACGGCGCTCGTGGTCGAACGCCGTGGACTGAGGGAGAGCTGAGGCATATCGGAAGGGTAACTGGCCGTCTCGTAGGAGAATCCGGGAACGTGCGGGCCGGCGACGACAGGGGTGGGGCGCGCGAGGACCACCGCCACCGGCACAGCGCCCGGGTCCGCTAGCGTGGCGGGTCGATGCGTCCCGGCCGGGGCGCGCGAGACGTAG
>CAMNYG010000347.1 GCA_946570335.1 uncultured Dietzia sp.
CGCACCTTGTCGGTGGCCGGCTCCCACACCTGGTCGGTGTACTTGTCGAAGAACTCGCCGGAGGCGTACTTCGAGTCGGGGAATCCGGCGAACCAGGAGCCCCGCTCACGCGCGATGGCGTTCGACGAGCGCAGCGCGTGGTACAGCACGGTGTAGAAGTAGATGTTCGTGAAGTCGATGCCCTCTTCGGATCCGTAGTAGATCCGCTCACGCGCCAGGTAGCCGTGGAGGTTCATCTGGCCGAGGCCGATCGCGTGGGACTCGGAGTTACCGCGCTCGATCGACGGGACCGAGGCGATGGAGGTCTGATCGGACACGGCGGTCAGTCCGCGGATGGCGGTCTCGACGGTCCGGCCGAAGTCGGGCGAGTCCATGGCCTTGGCGATGTTGAGCGAGCCGAGGTTGCACGAGATGTCCTTACCCACGTGGGAGTAGCTGAGGTCATCGTTGTAGGTGGACGGCGTGGAGACCTGGAGGATCTCCGAGCACAGGTTGGAGTGCGTGATCCGACCGGCGATCGGGTTCGCGCGGTTCACCGTGTCCTCGTACATGATGTACGGGTAGCCGGACTCGAACTGCAGCTCGGCGACGGTCTGGAAGAACTGCCGCGCGTTGATCTTGGTCTTCTTGATGCGGCTGTCCTCGACCATCTCGTGGTAGTGCTCCGAGATGTTGACGTCGGCGAACGGCTTGCCGTAGATGCGCTCGACGTCGTACGGCGAGAACAGGTACATGTCGTCGTTGCGCTTGGCGAGCTCGAACGTGATGTCCGGGATCACGACGCCCAGCGAGAGGGTCTTGATGCGGATCTTCTCGTCGGCGTTCTCGCGCTTGGTGTCGAGGAACTTGTAGATGTCCGGGTGGTGCGCGTGCAGGTACACGGCCCCGGCGCCCTGGCGTGCGCCGAGCTGGTTGGCGTAGGAGAAGGAGTCCTCCAGGAGCTTCATCACGGGGATGACGCCCGAGGACTGGTTCTCGATGTGCTTGATGGGCGCGCCGTGCTCGCGCAGGTTCGACAGGAGCAGGGCCACGCCGCCGCCACGTTTGGACAGCTGCAGCGCCGAGTTGATGCCGCGGCCGATGGACTCCATATTGTCCTCGATGCGCAGCAGGAAGCAGGACACGGGCTCGCCACGCTGCTTCTTACCGGAGTTGAGGAACGTGGGCGTGGCGGGCTGGAAGCGGCCGTCGATGATCTCGTCGACGAGCTGCCGGGCCAGCACCTCGTCGCCGGCGGCCAGGGTGAGTGCGACCATGCAGACACGGTCCTCGTAGCGCTCGAGGTAGCGCTTACCGTCGAACGTCTTGAGCGTGTACGAGGTGTAGTACTTGAACGCGCCGAGGAAGGTCTGGAAGCGGAACTTCTTCGAGTAGGCGTAGTCGAACAGCTCGCGCACGTAGTTGCGCGTGTACTGGTCGAGCACCTCCCGCTCGTAGTAGTTCTTCTCCACCAGGTAGTCGAGCTTCTCGTCCAGGTTGTGGAAGAAGACCGTGTTCTGGTTGACGTGCTGGAGGAAGTACTCACGCGCGGCCTGGTGATCCTTCTCGAACTGGATCCGGCCGTCCGCGTCGTACAGGTTGAGCATGGCGTTGAGCGCGTGGTAGTCCAGTCGCTGCCCCTCGGTCGCCATGGTGCCGGTGCTCTCGGGGGTCACTGTTGGTGCTGCCAAAACTCTTCCAATCCCTCTCGGACGCGGATGACGTCCTCCTGTGTGCCCATCAACTCGAACCGGTAGAGATACGGGATCCCCAGCTTGCGGGAGATCACATCGCCGGAGCGACCGAAGTCGGTTCCGAAGTTGGTGTTGCCGCCGGCGATGACTCCCCGGCAGAGACTTCTGTTGTGCGCGTCGTTGAGAAACGCGACCACCTGACGCGGAACCGCGGCCCCGCTCCTCCCGGTGACCTCAAGGCTGCCCCCGTAGGTCGGGACGATCAGAACATACGGGTCCGACACGACCGGCATGGGTTCGGACTTGCGAACCGGTATACGAATCGCGGGAACACCGAGCCGGTCCACGAATTTCTTCGTGTACTCGGACACGTTGGAGAAGTAGACGATCCTCACCGGCTCGTCGGCCGGCATCGGAGCCGCCATGGCTGCCCCCTAAGTCACATGAACTCTGGTGAAACTGTGGTGTGCCGGAATCAGGCCGCGACCGAGGCGAGAGCCTTGATGCGGTCCGGGCGGAAGCCGGACCAGTGATCGGAACCGGACACGACGACCGGCGCCTGGAGGTACCCCAGGGCCATCACGTACTCACGCGCCTCGTCGTCGACCGAGATGTCGATGATCTGGTACTCGATGCCGTGCTTGTCGAGCGCCTTGTAGGTGGCGTTGCACTGGACGCAGGCCGGCTTGGTGTAGACGGTGACCATGAGCTGGGGGACCTCTTTTCGGCACGGGCGCCGGGAACGGCGCGAGGGGCTCTTCTCGTGGTGGCGATCCGGTCCGGAGCTTCTGGCCCGGACGGCGGAGCGCCGTGATGTCTGTTGATGGTCGTGCGCCGAATCGCATGGTTGGTATTCATCGGTGCCGCAACACCTCTAGACACTACCCCTAGTGTCCGGAAGGTCAACCGACCACAACATTTTGGTCTTACATGGCTGGAATTCCCAGGTCGTGATCCCGCCTTGTGGGATGCCCTCGGAAACTGGCCGTCACCGACGACACCGGGGCCCTCACGGCGGGTGCACCACCCCATCGTCGCACCCCGAAGTGCGTTGCGGAACACCGATTCGGCAACCCACAACCCGCCCCCAGAGCTCCCACAACACCCCCACAATTCGTCCCCACACCATCCACAAGTTCCCCACTTCTCGGGCTGTCGGGCCACCCTCGTCACCACCCCCGGACACCCGGCCGGGCGACGCTCGTGGACAGCCCTGAAGAGGTCGCCGCGGGGGCTG
>CAMNYG010000348.1 GCA_946570335.1 uncultured Dietzia sp.
GATATGCCCCCCCGCCCCCCCGAAAGGGCGGGGGGGAGTCCATGACGGCGGGGGGGCGGGAAGGCGGGGGAGCGAATCCCGGGCGCGGGCGTGCAGGCGCGGGAGCGGATGCCGGGTGGGCGAACGGACCGTCAGGGTGCCCAGGTGCGGGCGCCCTCGACGGAGCCGATGACCTCAGCCCCCTCGGCCTCGTCGGCGTAGGCACGGTTCACGGCGGAGACCACGGCCCGCAGCGACGCGGTGGTGATGGAGCCGGCCCGTCCGACACCCCAGAACACCCGGTTGCCGAACTGCACCTCGACGTACGCGGCCGCGGTGGCGTCGTCGCCGGCGGTCATCGCGTGTTCCGTGTAGTCGAGGATGCGCACCTCGTCGTCGAACATCTCGTTGAGCGCGGCGACGAACGCGGCCAGTGGGCCGTTACCCGCACCGGTGAGCTCGCGGGTCTCGCCCTTCCACTTCACGACGGCCTCGATCGAGTCCTCGCCGTCGTCGGTCTCGGCGGGTACCAGGACCTGTGACATCCGCTCCATCGGTGAGACGCGGTCCAGGTATTCGAGGGAGAAGATGTCCCACATCGCCTTGGGCGTGACCTCGCCGCCCTCGGAATCGGTGACGTTCTGGACGATCTTCGAGAACTCCATCTGCAGGCGGCGCGGCAGCTGCAGTCCGTAGTCGCTCTTCATGATGTAGGCGACGCCGCCCTTGCCGGACTGCGAGTTCACGCGGATGACGGCCTCGTACGTGCGGCCCTCGTCCTTGGGGTCCAGCGGCAGGTACGGGACCTCCCAGGTGACGTCGTCGATGCTCTCGTCACGGGAGTCGGCCACGGCCTGCAGGGCGTCGAAGCCCTTGTTGATGGCGTCCTGGTGCGAGCCCGAGAACGCGGTGAACACGAGGTCGCCGCCGTACGGGTGCCGCTCGTGGACGGACATCTGGTTGGCGTACTCGACGGTCCGACGGATCTCGTCCATGTCGGAGAAGTTGATCTGCGGATCGACGCCGCGGGTGAGCATGTTCATGCCCAGCGTCACCAGGCACACGTTGCCGGTGCGCTCTCCGTTGCCGAACAGGCAGCCCTCGATGCGGTCGGCGCCGGCCTGATAGCCGAGTTCGGCGGCGGCCACGCCGGTGCCGCGGTCGTTGTGCGGGTGCAGCGACAGGATGGTGGCGTCGCGGTGTGCCAGGTTTCGGTGCATCCACTCGATCTGGTCGGCGTAGACGTTCGGCGTGGCCATCTCGACGGTGGCCGGCAGGTTGATGATGATCGGGTTCTCGGGGGTCGCGCCCACGACCTCGGTCACCGCGTCGCAGATCTCCTTGGAGAAGCTCAGTTCGGTGCCGGTGAACGACTCGGGCGAGTACTGCCAACGCCAGTTCGTGTCCGGGTAGTCGCGGGCGATGCTCGTGACCAGCTCGGCGGCGTCGGTCGCGATCTTGCAGATGGCGTCGCGGTCCTTACGGAACACCACGCGACGCTGCAGGATCGAGGTGGAGTTGTAGAAGTGCACGATCACGTTCGACGCGCCCTCGCAGGCCTCGAACGTGCGGCGGATGAGGTCCTCGCGGCACTGGACCAGCACCTGGATGGTCACGTCCTCGGGGATCGCGTCGTCCTCGATGATCTCGCGGACGAAGTCGTAGTCCGTCTGTGAGGCCGACGGGAACCCGACCTCGATCTCCTTGTATCCCATGCGTACGAGCAGCTCGAACATGCGGCGCTTGCGGGCGGGGCTCATGGGGTCGATCAGGGCCTGGTTGCCGTCGCGCAGATCCACGGCGCACCACTGTGGGGCGTGGGTGATGACCTTGTCCGGCCAGGTGCGGTCGGGCAGCGAGACGTCCTCGACCTCCTCGGCGAACGGCCGGTACCGGTGCGCCGGCATGGAGGAGCCGCGCTGGGTGTTCCAGGCGGGCTGGCCGGGGCGTGCGGGCTTGGAGGGGGGAGTGATGGTCGACGACGACGACACGAAAGCGTCAGCGGGATTCATTTCGGGGGCTCAACTTCCCTAGAGGTGCGATCAGTGGAACCGGACCGGCGCGACGAGATCCCGCGACGGGGAGCCGGTCCGCCTCAGCGGGCCCCGCCGCGGCACCCAAGAAGGAGCACGCGCTGCATGGGGGCAACCATACACCGATCGGGTGCGGCTCACCGGATCAGGCTCACGGGATCGGGATGACGAAGGTCGTGACTCGGGTGTGTCCGGCCTCGGCGGCCCCGGCGTCAGATGCGGAATGCGGGGAGATGGGCGCGCCGACGCCGAGATCGTTCTCGCTCTGCTCCTCGGAGCGGTGCACGGATCCCCACACCTTGCTGCACCCGGATTCCTCGGCCACCTCGACGGCTTTGTCCACGAGCCGGTGGGCGAGCCGCTGGCCGCGGAAGTCCTCGCGGACCTGGATGCCGTAGACGAACAAGTCGGGGCTCGCGCCCAGGTGGCTGGTCTCCACGGCCACGAGCATGCCCACCGGGGTCTGGTCGGCGAGGGCCAGTACGAGGAGGTTGGAGCCGCGGTCGAGGAAGTCCTGGGTCCACTCGGCGGTGGGCGGACTGGAGAACAGGTCCCCGGCGGACAGCACGAGGTCCACGTCGGCGCGGGATGCGCGACGGATCACGAGCTCCGGCGAGGTCATCTATTCAGTGTGGCAAAACCGTGGCGGTTCGGCATGGGGATGTGTCAGCGCTCATCGCCTCCGGCCCGGAGCTCGGCTCTGCGCGGGAACGATCGCGAAGCCGGAGGGGAGTCGGAGGAGGAAGCCGGGGGAGTCGGAGGAGGGGAGTCGTATCCCTTGCGCCCCGACCGTTTCGACGGCGGCCGTGGCTCCTGTCGCGGGGGTCATCGATTGGCGATCATCCAGTTGATCCAGCCGTTCTGGGCGGGGATCGACTCGTACCAGGCCGGG
>CAMNYG010000349.1 GCA_946570335.1 uncultured Dietzia sp.
CTGGTTGCTGACTGGTGGAAGCCTTATGTTGAGTCGCCGGAGCATCATCTGTCGTATCAGTTTGAGGATTTGCGTGCCGGGTCGAAGCTGCGTGATGTGGCGAAGATTTGGGATGATGGTGAGCATGTAGCGTATACGGGGCAGCGTGGTTTGGTGCTGTACTATACGCGGCAGGCTATTGAGGCGTGCGGCGGCATGGACCCGGTTTACGGGCGTGGCTATTACGAGCATGTTGATCTGGCGCACCGCATTCACGAGGCTGGCCTCACGTCGTTCTGCTATATGGATGTGGCGGGGTCGGATGAGTTGATCCATTCGATGGATGAGTGGGGCGAGGTTACGCGCGCGACCCCGACGCAGGATCATGCGGCGCAGGTGGCTCGTAACGCGAACGTGTTCAACTCGCGGCGCGATGCTCGGGACTTCCCGGAGTGGGCGCCATTCCGTGAGCCGCGCTCGGCGGTGGTGACGTGCCTACTGACGGCCAGTACGGACCCGCAGCGGGGCACGACGATGGCGGCTGACTACAAGCTCGTCTCGGCTTTGCATGGGAGTGTGCAGCGTGCCGCGCCGGGTGCGGAGATGGTGCTGTTGCGGGACAATCCCGTGGCGGGCCTCCCCGGTTCGATCACGGACGTTGAAGTGTCCGGTACGGGCAACCCGTACTTTCAGCGGTGGGCGCATGTGCGGCGTTGGCTGCGCAACAACCCTGCCGTGGAGCAGGCCGTGGTCTGCGATGCGACGGACGTAGAGTTCCTGCGCGACCCGTTCCCGCTAATCCCTGCCGACCGGCTTGTCGTTGGCGAGGAATGGTCGCTGCTGGACGACACGGCGGGATGGATGCGGAAGAACCATTCGTGGGACAAGCTCTCCGCCCTGTTTGATGAGCGGGGACGGGAGCAGATGTTGAACGCCGGTATCCTCGCTGGGCCGTCCGATCTGATCGTTCGGTTCATTGATGATCTGCTCACCGAGTGGGAGCATTACGAGTTCGATCTGTTCAACGGTAAGCGGCGGGCGGCGTCCGGGATGGTGGGCGATATGCCGATCTTTAATCTCGTGGCGCGAAGGCACAAGGTTGTGCATGGCCCGCAGTGGACGACACGCTTTAAGGGTGAGGAGCGTAATGACTTCTCGGTCTTCAAGCATAAGTGATATTGCGGTGGTGGTGGCGCATCATTCGCGGCTCGATCAGGCGTACGGTCTGGCGGGGCGTGTGGGTGCGGCGCACGTGTCAGTTGATTACGAGTCGCGGGGTGCACGGTGGGGGCATCTGCAGGCGCTCAGGTGGGCGTCTGCGAGGCGTGAGCGGGTGTGGATCATCGAGGATGATGCGCTCGCGCCCACGGACTTCCTGGACCGCGCGTCGGAGTGGTCGGCCCGGTTCCCGGACGAGCTGGTGTCCGGGTATCTGGGTCGTCAGCGTCCCCCGCAGTTTCAGGGGCAGATCAGGTCAAAGGTCGCGGCGGCTGAGGCGCGCGGCCTTGACTGGCTGACCCTCCCGACACTGATCCACGGAGTCTGCTACAGCATCCCGACCGGCTCGGTTGGTCGAGTGGTGCGGGACCTGCCCCCCGGCGCTGCCGACTACGCGGTGGGGCAGGCGTGGGGACGCCCACCGATCTACACATTGCCGTCCCTGGTGGACCACGCAGACGGGGCCACCGTTGAGCGGCATCCGGACGGGCAGACGAGACGACCAGGGCGCACGGCATGGCGTCCACCTGAGGGGGTACACCATGGCTTGGGCTACACCGGATGACGTGATCAACGCATGGGTCGGCCCGGACGCCGCCCCCGACGATACGGATCAGGTCGCGCTCTGGATTGCTCGGGCTGAGCGGCGCATCCGTGCCGCCGTGCCTGACATTCAGGAGCGGATCGACGCGGACGAGCCCGACCTTCTCGAGAACGCTGTCGATGTTGCGGTGGCGATGGTTACTCGCGTCTACCGTAACCCGTCCGGGCATCGCTCGATCAGCGGGCAGGAGACGACGGGCCAGTTCTCGGGCAGTAACACGATCACGTTCGGCGGGAACAACCCCGGCGCGCTTGAGCTGCTGGACGATGAGCGGGACTTGCTGTCCGGCTCGTCGGGCGACGGTGGCGCGTTCGAGGTGGACATGATGCTGGGTTCGCCCGGCCCATCGATGGTGCCGCGTGTGGGTGTGTGGTTCTGATGCGGCGGATCACTCAGACGTTGACGATTCTGCGTCGCGTGGAGGGTGAGCCGGACAGGTACGGCAATCCGGTTCTTGTGTGGGAGCGGACGGCGTGGCCGGTTTATGCGGTCGCGCCTCGGGGCCAGGCGGGGTTGTCGGAGCCGTTTGAGGCGAACCGTGACCCCATCGTGAAGGGCCTGCAGGTGTTCGCGCCTGCGGACGGCCCCTCCCCCGCCGCTAATGACCGGGTAGAGCACGCGGGGCTGGTGTGGACCGTGGTCGGGGACGTTGCCCGCTGGGACAACAACCCTCACTTCACCCGCACCACGCAGCGCGGCATCGTCGTGAATCTCGACCGGACGGAGGGGTGATGGCGAAGAACGTTCGCGTGAAGCTTGACCGTAAGGGCATGGGCGCGCTGATGCGTGGCGCGGAGATGCGGGGCATGGTCCGCAAGTCGGGCGACCGTATCGCTGCTGCGGCGGGTGAGGGCATTTCTGCGGATACGTGGATCGCGCCGGAGCCTGGCCGGTCGGGTCAGCCCCGTGCCGTGTCAGGCGTGCAGGCCGACTCGCGGAAGGGCTACCAGCGGCAGCGGCGAGACAACGTGATCCTGCGAGCCCGTGACGCGGGGAGGGTCTGATGGAGATCTACGGCCCTCCCGATGTTGTGGCGGGGGTGCTCGCGTTCTTCCGTGCCCGTGGCGTGGATGCCCGGTCCAGGGTGCCTACGC
>CAMNYG010000350.1 GCA_946570335.1 uncultured Dietzia sp.
CAACGCCCTCGCGGAGGCGTTCAATTCGCTGTTCAAAGCCGAGCTCGTCCGCAACCGCCACAAGGGTCCGTGGCGCGACATCGAGGACCTCGAGATCGCCGTCGCCGAGTACATCGACTGGTTCAACCACCGCCGGATCCACGGCGAGATCGGCTACGTCCCACCCGCCGAATACGAAGCCCACCACGCCGCGGTCGAACCTCAACCACAGACCATCGACGACCTCGTCGACACCAGATAACCACCCTCCACAAAACCCGGGGCTTGACAGGAGCGACTGATCGGGGGTTACTACGAGACCATCCAGATCGACGGACAGACCCGGCAGAACGTCGCCGGGATGCTCCACGCCACCTTCGACCGGCTGATGGCTGCCGACGTCAAGGAGTTGGCCGGCCTCGCCGCTGACCGTGATCGTCTCGACAACGAGCGGGTCAAGCTGCTGCAAGCGCACTATGCCGACGCCGTGCCGCTGGACCTGCTCAAGCAGGAACAAGCCCGCATCGGCGCTGAGCTGGAGACGATCAACAATCGGATCGCTGCACACCACGACCAGTACGCCGAGGCTCGCGCGAACTTGGAGGACTCGATCGGGCTGGTCGCACACGCGGCGGACATCTACCGGCGGTGCGACGACGCCAACCGTCGTCTGTGCAACCAGGCGTTCTTCACCGCCATCTTCATTGACGACGACGGCGAACCCCGCGTCGAGTACCAGCGGCCCTACGACACGCTCTGCGATCCCGAGGTCCAGGCCAACGCCTTGAACTGGGCGGCCGAAGCAAAGGAGAAGGGCGAGGTCCAAACCCAAACCAGAGCGGTGACTCTGGTCGAGGGTTTGAACCTCGCCCGTTCAGGGTGGCTGACGGGACTCGAACCCGCGACAACCAGAATCACAATCTGGTGCTCTACCAACTGAACTACAGCCACCATCGCCGCCCTCGCGGACAGCGCTCACGACTCTACCCTGTCGCCCGGCTGGCGGGAAATCGGCAGGTCATCATGTCGCGACCGCCAGCGTTGGCCGGGCGTCGGCGGTTCGATGGTCAATCGATCGGGGGCAGCGACGCGCCCGCCTGCCTGACCTCATCGGTGGTGGGGCCGGGCTGCGGCACGAACGCCGTGGCCCGATAGAACTGCAGCTCGCGGATCGACTCCTTGATGTCGGCCAGGGCCCGGTGGGACATGCCCTTCTCGGGCTGGCCGAAGTAGATGCGCGGGTACCAGCGCTTGCACAGTTCCTTGATGGAACTGACGTCGATCATCCGGTAGTGAAGGTACGAGTTGAGCTCGGGCATGTCGCGGGCCAGGAAGCCACGGTCGGTGCCGATCGAGTTGCCGGCCAGGGGGGCGGAGCCGCCCACGGGCACCCACTCGCGGACGTAGTCCAGTACGGCCCTCTCCGCCTCGGCGAGAGTGACCGTGGACTTGCGGATCTCCTCGGTGAGCCCGGAGGAGGCGTGCATGTCACGCACCACCGGCACCATGGCGTCGAGTGCGGAATCGGGGGCGTGGATGACGATGTCCACACCCTCGCCGAGGATGTTGAGCTCGAAATCGGTGACCAGGGCGGCGATCTCGACCAGGGAGTCGTTAGCGGTGTCGAGTCCGGTCATCTCGCAGTCGATCCAGACGATCCGGTCGTTCTTGGACTCCTGGTGGGGCGTCGGCGAGTGCGTGGGGGCGGCGGGGGTCGACTCTGGCATTAATCGACTATATCGTCGACCTCCGACATGCCCGCCGCCCGAGGGGAGAAGCAGCTGACGCCCGGCGGCAGGCGACCCGCCTGTCCGATTCCGTTCTGCCCGTGAGGCCCACTGGTGGATCGGAACTCTGCAGACAGAACGGCTGCAGTCGTCGCTATTTCGCAGCGGCGGGCCGACCGCTGATCAGGCTTGAGCCTGGCCTTCCCCGAGCTTGGCATAGAAGCGGCCGACGATCGGCGCCATCGCCGCACGCGGGGTGTAGTTGCCGGCAACGGACATGGCCTGACCGAGCGGACCGGGCACGATGCGCATCTTGTTGCGCGCCAGGGCATCCAGGGAGACGCGGGCGGTGTACTCGGTGTCCACCCAGAGACGGTCGGGGACCAGACGGTCGACGAAGGTCTTGTCCTCTTCCGCGATCTCCTCCGTGCGCACCGGGCCGGGCGCCAGCAGCGTGACGTTGATCCCCGTGCCCTTGAGTTCTCCGCGCAGTGACTCGGAGAACGTGTTGAGGAACGCTTTGGACGCGGCGTAGGTGGCGTTGTTGGGGATCGGCATGTTGCCGGCCGCCGAGCCCACGTTGAGGATCGCGCCCGAGTGTCGTTCGATCATCCCCGGCAGCACGGCGAGCACGAGGTCATGGCACGCGACGGCGTTGACCTGCACCTGGTGCTTCTCGTAGTCAGGATCGAGCGAGGCGATGGGCCCGAAGGTGGCGATCCCGGCGTTGTTGCACAGGACCGAGATCTCGCGCTCGGCCAGCTCGTCGAGCAGCGGCTGCCGCGCAGCCGGGTCGGCCAGGTCGCAGGCCCGCACCTCGACGCTCACTCCGTACTCGGACTCCAGTCGCGACTTGAGCTCCGTCAGTACCTCGGCGCGACGCGCCACCACGATGAGCGAGTGACCTCGTCGTGCGAGCTCGGTGGCCAGCGCCATGCCGATGCCTGAGGAGGCGCCGGTGACGACGGCGCGGTTCGACGCGGTGGGTGGGGGAAGCGACATGGTGCGTCCTCGGTTCTTATCGGGTTGGTCAGGGCCGAGCCTGAGCGTACCGGTGGGGTGGGTGGCAGAGGAGATGGTGACGACGGCGAGGCGCCGCCTCAGCTGAGCTGAACGCCAGTTGTGGGGTCCTGTGAATTCGCAAAGGTTTCGAGTGCGTTGTTGCGGATGTGAACAG
>CAMNYG010000351.1 GCA_946570335.1 uncultured Dietzia sp.
ACGGGGTGGTGTTCTGGTCGAGTTCGTTGCCGTAGAGCGGCATTCCCGCTTCGAGGCGCAGCGAATCGCGTGCGGCCAGTCCGCAGGGCACGAGTCCGTAGTCCGCGCCCGAGGTCACGAGCGTGTTCCACAGTCGGGTGGCGCCGATGTTCGGGGTGTAGAGCTCGAACCCGTCCTCACCGGTGTATCCGGTGCGGGCGAGCATGAGGTCGATCCCGGCGATCGTCAGCGGCATCCACGCGTAGTACTTCAGCTCGCGCACTGCCTCACCGATGGTGATCGTCTCATCCCCCGCCGAGGTGGCTCCCCCGTTGGCCTCGTCCGTGACCTGGGCCTTTGCCACGTCACCGGCGCCGGTGCGGGGTCCGAATTCGCCGGCGGCGGAGTCGTCGAGGGCGCGCAGGATGATGGCTTCGGAGTTCGGTCCCTGTACGGCGATGAGCGCGGTGTCGCCGGATTCGTCGGTCAGGCGCACATCCGATCCGGGTGCCACGGTCTGCAGGAAGTGCTGCAGACGCTCGGTCAGCGCCGTTACCACGGCAGGCGTGTTCGAGGCATTGGGGACGATGAGGAACTCTTCGTCGCCGATGCGGTAGGTGATGAGGTCATCGAGGAGTCCGCCGGCCTCGTTGACGATGACACCGTACTTGGCTTTGCCGATCTTCATCGTCGAGTACTTCGCGACGAGCGCGTAGTCGAGGAAGGCGGCGGCGTCGGCTCCGCTGATGAGCACCTCACCCATATGGGAGAGGTCGAACAGGCCTGCGGCCTCACGCACGGCACGGTGTTCTGCGAGCTCCGAACCGTACTTCAGCGGCATGTCCCAGCCGCCGAAGTCGGTGAAGGATGCGCCGAGGTCAGCGTGGACGCTGTGCAGCGGGGTCTCTTTGGGGGCGTTGGCAGTCTGATCAGTCATCAGTTGTCCTCTTCCTCGAACTCTTCGAAGGCCTCTGGCGGCGGGCAGGAGCACACCAGGTTGCGGTCGCCGTAGGCTCCGTCGATACGGCTGACCGGCGGGAAGTACTTCGTCAGGCGCAGGCTCGGAACCGGGAACACGGCGGTCTCACGCGAGTATTCGGCATCCCAGTCGTCCATCACGACGGTCGCCGGGTGCGGAGCGAGTGCCAGCGGCGACTCTTCGTAGGAGTACGCCTTGCCGATCTCGTCGATCTCGGCGCGGATGGTGCGCATGGCCTCGATGAAGCGGTCGAGCTCTTCCTTGTCCTCGGACTCGGTGGGTTCGACCATGAGGGTGCCGGGCACCGGGAAGGCCAGGGTCGGGGCGTGGAAGCCGAAGTCGACGAGGCGCTTGCAAACGTCCTCGGCGGTGACGCCCGTCGCCGAGGTGATCGCGCGGAGGTCGAGGATCGTTTCGTGGCCGACGAGTCCATTCTCACCCGAGTAGAGGATCGGGTAGACGTCGCCGAGCTTCTTCGCCAGGTAGTTCGCACCCAGCAGCGCCGAGCGCGAGGCCTCGCGCAGTCCTTCGGCCCCCATGAGTTCGAGGTAGGCGAAGCTGATGGGCAGGACTCCTGCGGAGCCGAACATCGATGCGGAGATCGGCAGCTCCTTGGCCTCCGGGTCACCGGCGACGAGTTCCGGCAGCGTGGCATCGCCGGGCAGGTACGGGGCGAGGTGTTCGCGCACCGCGACGGGGCCGACTCCGGGGCCACCGCCTCCGTGAGGGATGCAGAAGGTCTTGTGCAGGTTGAGGTGGGAGACGTCGCCGCCGAATTCGCCGGGCTTGGCGAGTCCGACCATGGCGTTGAGGTTCGCACCGTCGACGTAGACCTGGCCGCCGGCGGCGTGGACCTTTTCGCACACCTCGCGCACCTGCGGCTCGAAGACGCCGTGGGTGGAGGGGTAGGTGATCATGATGCCGGCGATCTTGCCTTCGTGCTTGGCGATCTTCGCATCGAGGTCGTCCATGTCCACGGATCCGTCATCGGCGGTGGCAACAACTTGGACCTGGAGTCCGGCGAGCACTGCCGAGGCGGCGTTCGTGCCGTGTGCCGACTGCGGGATGAGCACGACGGTGCGGGCATCATCGCCGCCCGCCACATGGTAGGAGCGGATGGCGAGCAGCCCGGCCAGCTCACCCTGGGATCCGGCGTTGGGCTGCAGCGACACGCGGTCGTAGCCGGTGACCTCGACGAGCGAGTCTTCGAGGCGGGTGATGAGCTTCCGCCAGCCCTGGGTCTGCTCGGCCGGGGCGAAGGGGTGGATGGAGGCGAATTCCGGCCAGGTGATGGGTTCCATCTCGGCGGCGGCGTTGAGCTTCATCGTGCACGAGCCCAGCGGAATCATCGTCCGGTCCAGCGCGAGGTCCCGATCGGCCAGGGTGCGCAGGTAGCGCATCATCGAGGTCTCGGAGCCGTGGGCGCTGAAGACGGGGTGGGTGAGGAATTCGGTGTCCCGGTGGAACTTCGCATCAAATGCGGGCTCCGGCACGGCGTTGGCTCCGAAGGTCCCCGCCGAGGCGGCTTCGAAGTCGTCCGCGTCGACCCGGGCATAGATGCCGAGGGCTTCGAGCAGGCCGTTGGCGTCGGCCACGGTGTGGGGCTCGCCGAAGGAGACGCCGACGGTCGAGTCGTCGATGACACGGATGTTGAATCCGGCCTGGTCGGCGACGTAGCGGGCGGCTTCGGAATCGGCGACCCGAAGTGCCACGGTGTCGAAGAACTCCCAGGTGACCACCTCGGCACCAGGGGCGGTGTCCGCGGCCTTCGCAAAGGCGTGGGCCAGGCGGTGGATGCGGGAGGCGATGCGGGTCAGGCCGACCGGGCCGTGGTAGACGGCGTACATGGAGGCGACGTTGGCCAGCAGCGCCTGCGCGGTGCAGATGTTGCTCGTCGCCTTCTGGCGGCGGATGTGCTG
>CAMNYG010000352.1 GCA_946570335.1 uncultured Dietzia sp.
CACTGGACTCACCTGCTCCCAGTACGTACACGGGCGGCGCGGCCGCGCCCAGGTCCTTCGCCCGCTCCGCCGACATCAGGACCAGGGCCCCGCCGCCATCGGTGACCAGGCAACAGTGCGCCAGGTGGATCGGATCCGGGATCACGGGCGAGGACAG
This sequence comes from uncultured Dietzia sp., assembly GCA_946570335.1. Taxonomy (GTDB): domain Bacteria; phylum Actinomycetota; class Actinomycetes; order Mycobacteriales; family Mycobacteriaceae; genus Dietzia. The sequence continues at coordinate 158 of CAMNYG010000352.1, forward strand.
GACGCCCTGGACGGTGATCGGCTCCCGGAGCTTGGCGCGGGGGTTCCGTGAGGCCCACTCCCGCTGGACGACCGGGACCATCGCGAACTGCTCTTCGGACATCCCGTACTCGGCCATGTAGCGTCGGACGCCGATCGGGAACAGCGACGGGGCGCCGACCGGCCCGTAGGGGACCTCCAGCTGACCCATCATCGACTGTGGCGCCGGTGCCCAGGGTTGCATCCCCACCCTGGAACGGCCGGACTCTCCATGCGTGACCAGCACGGTGGAACACAGGCCGGACGCGATCGCGGCCATGGCGTGGCGCACGTGCAGCATGTAGGAAGAGCCGCCGACATTGGTGGCGTCGAGGTACTCCGGCACGATTCCCAGGTAATCGGCGACGTCGTTGGGGAGTTCCCCCGCCGAGGCGACACCGTCGATGTCCGAAGGTCGAAGACCGGCGTCGGCGAGGGCGTTGAGCGCGGCGTCCACGTGCAATTGCAACGCCGACATGTCCGGTATCTTGCCCAAGCGGGTGCTCTCGGCGGCCCCGACGATGGCGATCGCTCCACGCAGACTCATGTTGTCTCCACCTCCGGGACGAACTGGACGACCCGTCGCTCACCGCGTTGCTCGAACTCGGCGCGGACCGGAAGGTCGACCGACACGACGTCCGGGTCGTCGATCAGGATGTTCGACATCAGCAGCGGTCCCTCTTCGAGCCGTACCAGGGCGATGACGTACGGGGCCTCCTTCGCGAACGCTTCGGGGCCTCGGTGGTTGACCACCCAGGAGGCGACCGATCCGCGACCGCCGGCGGGCAGGAGCTCGACAGAACGCGAACCACAGTCGGGGCAGCACATTCGCGGATACAGGAACCGAAGCGCGCAGCTTCGACAGTGCGCCACGGTCAGTTCTCCGGCGTCGATCCGGTCGAACCATTCTTGGGTGTCAGGGGTGGGTGAGGCGACGGGCTTCACGGCTTCCCTTTCGTTTGGAAGGACGAATCTGGTGTCCAACGCCGTTCAGCGCTGAGCCATCGGTACCAGGAGCCGCTTGCGCAGTTTGCCGTTGGCCGCGCGTGGGAGCCGCTCCACCACCGTGACGGTTCGAGGCACCTTGTAGCGGGCCAGGCGGTCCGCGAGGTACTCCTGCAACACTGCTTGGGCGGACCGCTCATCGGTCGCGAGCGCCGAGTCGGGGCGCACTTGGACGACCGCGACCACGCGCTCGCCCCACTCGGGGTCCGGAACGCCGATCACGCCCACGTCCTCGACCTCGTGGTGGCTCAGGATCGCCGCCTCGACCTCGGCCGGATAGACGTTGATCCCGCCGCTGACCACCACCTCCGTCGAACGGCCGAGCAGGTAGAGGTAACCCTCCTCGTCCAGCCGGCCGAGGTCGCCCACCGTGACGAAGTCACCGACCCGGGAGGCCCGGGTCTTGTCCGGATCGCCGCGGTACTCGAACGCACGGGTGCCCATCCGCAGGTAGACCCTGCCGCTCTCACCCGTCGGCAGCTCCTGACCGTCGGATCCGAGGATCATGACCTCCGTGCCCGGCTGTGGACGTCCCACGCTTCCCGGGCGCTGGAGCCACTCCGGTGCGGAGATCACGGTGCCGGCCGCCTCGGTGGCCCCGTAGTATTCCCAGACCACCTCACCGAACCAGTCGATGATCTCCCGCTTGGTCTCTTCCGGGCAGGGACCCGCGCCATGGACCAGGTTGCGCATGGAACCGACGTCGTAACGGGACCGGACCTCGGCGGGCAGCCGAAGGAGCCGGTGCAGTTGGGTCGGCACCATATGGGTGGTGGTGATCCGTTCCTGGTCGATGAGGCGCAGAACCAGCTCGGCGTCGAAACGCTCCATCAGGACGACGGCGTGCCCGAAGTGGAGGGAGGTGACGGCCAGACCGCTGACGGCCGTATGACTCAAGGGCGAGGTGACCAGGTGCTTGCCCTCGTTCAACGGCGTGATGTCGAACATCCCGAGTTGCCACTGCGCTCCGGCGGCGAAGACGTCGTCGGGGTCGCCCTCGGCCAGTGGTCGGTACACACCCTTGGGACGGCCGGTCGTACCCGAGGTGTATCCCAGGTAGGAACCGGGAGTGCGATTTTCGAGCGGCCCGGAGGGACACCCCGCGCTCTCGGTGAGAAGATCCCGAAAGCCCTCCGCCTCACCGAGCGCGAATCGCCGCTCGACGGGGAAACCGACCTCTTCGGCCGCCGCGGCGAGCATCTCGGTGTAGGCCACGGAAGCGATCACCACTACCGGCTCGGCGTCGGCCAGGATGTGCGCCACTTCCGTGGTGGTCAGCGCGGTGTTGATGGGAACGTAGTAGGCGCCGCTCTGTTGACAGGCCAACACCAGGGCCAGGTTCGCCGCCTCGTTGGCGGCCACGCCGACGACCCGATCGCCGCGCTCGAGTCCCTGCTCCCGTAGCAGCCGTGCCATCGCGTTCGCCTGTGCGAGGAGTCGCCCTCGTGAGACGCGTGAGCCGTCGGGTTCGACCACGGCACAGGCGTCGGGGTCTGCGGCCGCGAGCCGCCAGAAGCCGAGTTCGCTCATCCTCGATCCTCCTTGCTCATGTGGGTCAGCAGGCTTTGGGCGAGCGCACGGCGATGGGTCGTCGTGGTTCCATAAGCGGCGCTCAGACTCATCACCCGCTTCAGCCAGAAATGGAGGTGGTACTCCCACGTGAAGCCCGTGCCGCCGTGCAGCTGGAGCGCCTCCA
>CAMNYG010000353.1 GCA_946570335.1 uncultured Dietzia sp.
TGTCGGCCTCGAGATCCAGTCTGCCGCACACGGCCACGACGGGGACGCCGTGCGAGCGGCAGAGTGCCGCCACGCCGAGTGGGGTCTTACCGTGCATGGTCTGGTCGTCGAGGCGGCCCTCGCCGGTGACCACCAGGTCCGCCGCGGAGACCACGTCCTCCAGCCCGGTCAGGGTGCCGAGAACCTCGAACCCGGGGTCGAGTGAGGCCCCGAGCAGTTCGCGGACGGTGAAGCCCACTCCGCCGGCGGCGCCGGAGCCGGGGGCGTCGGGGTTCACGTCCAGTCCCTGGGCCCGCAGGACCTCGACGAGCCGGGCGAGTCCGGCTTCGAGGATGTCGACCTCCCCCGGGCTGGCGCCCTTCTGGGGGCCGTAGACGCGGGCGGCGCCCAGCGGGCCGAGCAGGGGATTGTCGACGTCGCAGGCCACGAGGACCCGGGCAGCTCGCACGGCGGGGTCGAGGCCGTCGAGGTCGACGCGGTCCAGGTGTAGGAGCGAGCCGCCGCCGTCCGGGAGTTCGTTGCCGTCGGAGTCGAGGAACCGCACGCCGAGGGCGGACAGCATGCCGGTGCCGCCGTCGGTCGAGGCGCTGCCGCCGATGCCCAGGTGGATGTTGCCACGGCCGGAGCGCAGGGCCTCAAGCATGACCTCGCCGACCCCGCGGCTGGACGCCTCGAGCGGTCGCGGGATGTCGTCGGGAAGACGCAGCAGCCCGCACGCGTCGGCCATCTCGACGAACGCGGTGTCCGGGTCGATGGCGGCGAACGAGGTCTCCACCTTCTCCCCGGTGGGGCCCGAGGCGGTGACGGGCACCGGGCGTGCCCCACCGGCGACCATCACCTCGAGGCTGCCCCCGCCGCCGTCGGCGACTGGGCGCTCCACCACGTCGGCGTCCGGGTGCGCACGACGGGCACCCTCGGCCGCGTGATGGCAGGTCTCGATTGCGGTGAGTGAGCCCTTGAAGGCTCCGCAGGCCACGACGATGGTCACCCCTGCATCATCCCCCATGGGTGTCGGAGGACACACGACGGCCCGGGATCGTGACCGACTGAGTGTGGTCGTCAGATCCCGGGCCGGGAGGCGCCGTGCCGGCGCGGGGTGGGGTCAGCCGAGCGAGCCGGTGGTGTCGGTCCCGGTGGTGTCGTCCTCGGCGCCGGAGCTCAGACCGGCGAGCGAGCCGGTGTCGAGCGAACCGGTCTCCTCGGACTCGTCGGCGGCGTCGTCGTCGGACGACCCGGCGGCGGAGCCGGTCTCGGTCTCTCCGGTGGCGTCCTCGTCACCGCTGCCCGGCAGTGAGCCGGTGTCGAGCGAGCCGGAGTCCTCGCCGGTCTCGTCCTCGGCGGAGCCCGAGCCGGAGTCGCCGTCGATCAGGCCGCTACCGGTGTTCGGGGAGACGCCGAGGCTGCCGAACTCCACGGAGCCGGGGTTGGGGGTCTCGGCGTCGAGGTTGAGATTGAAGGCGAGGCTGCCCATCTCGAGCTCCAGGTCGGTGCCGAGTGCGCCCTCGACGCTGCCGTCCTCCCCGCCGAGGTCCGAGAGGCTGGCGGTGGGGCTCTCGGGCGCGGGGGCCTCCTGCGCGGCGGCGAGGCCGGGGAAAGCGATGGCGGCACCGATGCCGAACGCTCCGACGGCGGCGATCTTCGCGGTGGTCCGGTTGGTGGTCTTGCGGTGGGTGTTGGTCATTGCTGACTTGGCTCCGATCTGCAGCGACCACGATGTGTCTCATCGCGGGCACCTACGCCGCCCGGCGTGATGTCGGGTGCCGTGCGGCGCGGTGTGTCGGCGACACTACAAGTGACTCCCGCATGTGTCAGGGGGTCACTTCTTCAGTGGCAGTTCAGGTAACAGTTCCGTCACGAGGGGATGTGGGCGGGGTTCGCGGACCGGCGGCGCGCGGAGTCGTGCCTGCCTAGGCTGGGTGCATGGACACCTCCGGTCGGCCGGGCCCCGAGTCGTGGGGGCCGCCACGCGTGGTGGAGACCCACGGCGCGCTCATCTTCCTCTGTGGTGACAAGGCTCACAAAGTCCGCAAACCGCTCGACCTCGGCTTCCTCGACAACCGCACCGTCCGGGCGCGCGCGGAGCAGAGTCGCAGGGAGGTCGAGCTCAACAGTCGCCTCGCCCCGGACGTGTACACCGGCGTGCTGGAGGTCAGGGGTCCCGACGGCGAGGTGATCGACCACGTCGTGCGGATGCGCCGACTGCCCGACCGGCACAGTCTCGCCGCGATCGTGCGGTCGCGGGAACAGGGCCCGGGCGGGCAGGCCGTGGCCGAGGGCGTGCGGGACGTGGCCCGGCAGATCGCCCGGCTCCACGCGGACAGCCCGCGTACGCCGGAGATCGACGCGGCCGGGGATCCGGACGTGATCGCCGGACTGTGGACCGAATCGCTGGAGCACCTGCGTCGTCTGAGCGTGGGGGAGGACGCCCCGGAGATCGTCGACGACATCGCGATGCTGGCCACCACATACCTGCGGGGGCGCGGGCCACTGCTGCGGTCCCGGATCGATGAGGGCCGGATCGTGGACGGTCACGGCGATCTCCTGGCTGCCGACGTGTACCTGATCGAGGACGGACCGCGGATCATCGACTGCCTCGAGTTCGACGACCGACTCCGGTTCGGGGACGCGATGCTGGATATCGGGTTCCTGGCCATGGACCTCGACAGGTCGGGGGCGACCGACCTCGCCGTCGTCCTCCTGCACTCCTACCGCCGGGCCTCCGGTGACGACGCCCCGCCGTCCCTCGTGCACCACTACATGGGCTATCGCGCGCTCGTGCGCGCCAAGGTCACCGCGATCCGCGCCGCACAGATCGCCCGCACCGACCCGGCGGGTGACGCCGGCCCCGCCGACCCTGCGTACGCCGA
>CAMNYG010000354.1 GCA_946570335.1 uncultured Dietzia sp.
CGCCGGAGGTCACCGGCCGCCCCGGCGTTCGGCCAGCAGCCGTGCGGCGTGGAGCGCCCAGTACGTCAGCACGATGTCGGCGCCGGCCCGGCGGATGGACAGGAGGGACTCCATGACGGCGGGATCAAGGTCGATCCATCCGCGCTCGGCGGCAGCCGAGATCATCGCGTACTCCCCGGAGACCTGGTAGGCGGCCACCGGCACATCGGAGATCTCGGCGGTTTGCCGTAGCACGTCGAGGTAGGACATGGCCGGCTTGACCATCACCATGTCTGCCGCTTCCTCGAGATCCAGCCTCACCTCACGAAGCGACTCGCGCAGATTCGCGGGATCCTGCTGATACGTACGACGGTCGCCGCGTAGCGATGAGCCGACGGCTTCACGGAACGGCCCGTAGAACGCGCTCGCATACTTTGCGCTGTAGGCCAACACCGCGACGTCCTGATATCCCTTGAGGTCGAGCGCATGCCGGATCGAGGCGATCTGACCGTCCATCATCCCGCTGGGAGACACGACGTGGGCCCCGGCAGCCGCCTGCGCCACGGCCAGGTCGTTGTAGGCGACCAGGGTCGCGTCGTTATCCACGATCTGCTCACCGCGGGGGTCGGTTCCGAGCACTCCGCAGTGGCCGTGGTCGGTGAACTCGTCGAGGCAGGTGTCCGCCATCACGACGAGATCGTCGCCGACCTCCTCCCGAACCGCCCGCAACGCGCGGTTGAGGATTCCGTCCGGGTCCACCCCGCAGGTCCCCCGTGCGTCCTTGTCCTGTTCGCGGGGGACCCCGAACAGCATGATGCCGCCGAGCCCCGCCCCCACCGCGGCAGCGGACTCACGCCGCAACGAGTCGATGGTGTGTTGAGAAACGCCCGGCAGCGAGGAGATCGGCTTCGGTTCATCTATTCCGTCGGCGACGAATGCCGGCAAGACGAGCTGGCGCGGATCCAACGAGGTCTCCCCCACGAGTCGACGCATCGCGGGCGTGTTCCGCAGTCGACGGGGTCGAACTGACGGGGCGGTAGGACTTTCCGGAAACTCGTTCACAGCTCCCACTCTACGAAAGTCCCGGTACGAACGAGCAGACGCGGAGCTGGAGGGAATGACACTCGTTCCACCACCCACACACTCACGATGGTGCTGCGCAGATCACGCGCACCCTGCCGTGAGCGCCGGGCCGTCGCCACCGAGGAAACCCCGCCTGCGACGACCGGTGCTGAGTCGTTGCGTGCACCGTTCGCCCAGGTGCGGCGGCGCGGACTGCTGACGGAACGACTCAACGACCACTGGCGGGCGCTGACCGCTGGCGGTCTGCTGACGGAACGACTCGAACGACCGCTGGAGGCCGCAGGCAACTCCACAAAGCGGCGCGCCCCGAGCATTTCGGCTCGAGGGCGCGCTGCTGACGTGGGCACAGTAGCGTCGTCTCTACCGACGTCGCCCTCCCCGCGGCCGGGGGCTGTCACCCCTCCCCGCGCCAGGGGTCTAGCGTCGACGGGCGCGACGACGCGGCGGCGGCAGCTCTCCGGCGGCACGCAGCTGATCGGCGTGCGCGGCCAGGGCGTCGACCAGCTCGAGCACCGAGGCGTTCTCGGGCTGCACGTCCACACGCAGGCCGAACTCGGCGGCGGTCTCGGCGGTGCGCGGCCCGATGCACGCGATCAAGGTGCGCGCGTGCGGCTTGCCGGCGATACCGACGAGGTTGCGCACGGTCGAGGAGCTGGTGAAGCACACCGCGTCGAACCCGCCGGTCTTGATCATCTCGCGGATCTCGGCGGCCGGCGGAGCGGCACGGACGGTCCGGTAGGCGGTGACGTCCTCGATCTCCCAGCCACGGTCCGTCAGGCCCTCGGCCAGGGTCTCAGTGGCGATGTCCGCACGCGGCAGCAGGACGCGGTTGACGGGATCGAGCACGTCGTCGTACGGCGGGAACACCTCGAGCAGGCCGAGGCTGGACTGCTCGCCGGTGGGCAGCAGCTCCGGCTGGATACCCAGCTCGCGGACCCGGGCCGCGGTGCCCTCGCCGACGCAGGCGATCTTCACGCCGGAGAACGCGCGGGCGTCCAGGCCGAACTCGACGAACTTCTCCCACACGGCGCGCACGGCGTTGGCGGAGGTGAACACGACCCACTGATAGCGGCCGTCGACGAGCCCCTTGACCGCGCGCTCCATCTGAGCGGGGCTGCGGGGCGGCTCGACGGCGATGGTCGGCACCTCGGCCGGCACCGCGCCGTGCTCGGCGATACGCTCGCTCATCTCGGCGGACTGCGCCTTGGTGCGGGGCACCAGTACGTTCCAGCCGAACATGGCGCGCGACTCCCACCACTGGTGGCGGCGGCGCTCACCGGCGGACTTGCCGATGGTCACCACCAGGTCGCCCTCCATGTCGCGCCCGACGTCGGCCATGGTGGCCAGGGTACCGTCGGCGGACTTCTGGGCGCAGAGCGATCCGGAGCAGGTCACGGTCACCGGGGTGCCGGCGGCCAGCCCCTGCTCGGCCAGGTTGGACGCGGCCTCGGCGAGGTGGCGACCGGTGGTGCGCAGGACTATCGGCCCGGGTCCGGCGACGAGTGCGGCCCAGTCGACATTGCCGCGGCTGTCGGCGAACACATAGTTGGAGCCGAGCGCGATGCCGGCGAACGCGGGCACGGCGGTGGCCTCGGCGACACCGGGCACGACCTCGAACGGCACGACGGTCCGGCCGACCCCGGCGATCTCGGTGACGGTGGCGTCGGTGGTCATGGGGTCGCCGGTGACGAGGCGGACCACGTCGCGGCCCTTCTTGGCCTCGGCGACGAGCTGCTTGGCCACGGCGGCGGGCTCGCCCAGCACGGGCCGGATGTCGGCGGCGGTGGGGGCTGGCAGGG
>CAMNYG010000355.1 GCA_946570335.1 uncultured Dietzia sp.
CCACCGCCGGAGCCGCCGACGTCGGACGAGCAGCCGGCGAGGGCGAGGGCGCCGAGAGCGGCGACGGCGGCGAGACGGGCGGGGATGCGATGGACGCGCATGTTCTCCTCCTGGTGGGTACGGGATGCACACACTAGGGAGCGGAGGTCAAGGTGACCTCAAGGTGGACGGCTCACTCTCCGACGTCGTCGAGGCGGGAGCCGGAACGCGGTGCGTCGGTCGCGCTCGTCGGACTGCACAACTCGCCGAACCTCGCGAGTCGTCGCGCCGCGAGCACTCCGAGCCCTCCTCACCGGGGCGAGGAGCAGGCAGCGCTCTGCGGAAGACGCCCCTCCGACCGACCAATGGCGTCCAGCTGTATGTGATTGGGCGAGCGTGACTACCAGCCGACGGCTCGGCTCCTCCGGTGACCGATCGAATCGAGGACGGACGCTAGGCGCGCCCGTCGGTGCCGTGCAGCACGAGCTCCTCGAAGGCGTCTAGGACGGGTGCTCCCTCGGGGCCGTCGAGCGCCACCTGCGTCATCAGGATGTTCACCGCTCCGCGACCGGGGTGCACGCGGGCGGTGGTGTCGGCGCCTCCGGTCCAGCCGTAGCTGCCGTCGGCCCGGACGCTGCCGCCGAATCCCCAGCCCTCACCGTCGGCGAGGAAGAGGCCTGCCGCTCGCCTCTGCGCCTCGGAGAGGTGGTCGGTCAGCAGCAGGGTGACGAGGCGGCCCGGCAGCACCTGGCACCCGTTGCTCGTTCCGCCCTCGAGCATCATCTCGCCGAAGTGGAGCCAGTCGCCGGCGGTGCCGATCAGCCCGCCCGCCCCGTCGGGGAACGACGGGGGCCGTGCGAACTGGTCTTGCTTCGGGCTCGTGCACGACGCGGGGTCGGTGCCTCGACGACTCGGTAGCCGCCCTGCTGCAGCACGCCGCTGAGAACTGCCCCGTAGGAGCCGGTTCCTTCCACTGCGATCAGCACCCCGCCAAGATCTCCCTCGGTGCGGCGCGTGATCCACTCTCGTGCGCGTCGCAGCCCTGCCGGGCTGGTCGGGAAGGCATTCTGATCGATGAGACCGCCATTCGGAGCCTCGATGATCGCGTAGGAGTGGGTTGCGGCGTGGGTGTCGACTCCAACGACGTATTGGTAGAAGTCCCCTACGGTGGCAGGCAGACTATTCATGACGATGTTCCTCTCGACTCGCTGGGACTGGACGTCGTTGCCGGCGTCGGCCCAGGATGAGAGTCACTACGAGGCGGGCCTGTAACGAGCCACGCCGCCGAGATCGCGATCCCGGCGGTGGACATGCTTCTGATGAAGCCATCGCAGTGGGCAGGGCTGGCGCCGGCACCCGGTCCCCGCCGGACAGATGCCGGGAATGACACCCCGTAGAGGTCAGCCGATTCACGAGTCACGACGGGCACCGGGCTACCAGCACCAACCCTGCCAGCCAGCCCCGGGCCGGCCACCACGAACACTTACAGGCGATTCACCCCTCTACCGAACCAGCGTCATGCGGTAACCAACCCGCGCATATCACGCTGACCACGCGTCGAACAGACACGCGACATCCCCAGGCGCACCCCTCGAACGCAGAAGCGGGGGCACCCACCGGCCGGTGGACACCCCCGCTTCACCCTGCCCACTTCACAGGAAGCCCTACATCTCAACCCTGCGTCGGCGGAACGCTGATCGTCGTGGGAGAACCCCGCGGTTCCTGGCCGCCGAGGCGATCGAAGCTGTTCCTCTAGGCGGTCTCGCCGGGCAGCTTGTATGCGATCACGTCGACGTTCTGGATGCTCGGCTCGGTGCTGAACAGATCAGCTCCCTGTGCAGCGAGTGCCTGACCGACGCCACCGGAGAGGTGGGTCTGGCGGGCCTCGTCGTCGGGGAACACGTCGAAGATCCCGAAGGTCGATTCGTCGAACTGCAGGGCGAACCAGGCCTGCGTACCCTCCTCCTGCTCGACGATGGGTCGGGCGCTGCGGAGGAAGTCCGCGACGTCCTGCTCCTTCCCGGGCTTGGCGTGCACGACGACCGACAATGCAACGTTGATCATGTTTTCCTCACTTGTCCTGGCTGAACAGCTCGATCATCGCGGCGTTGAAGGCCGGGAGATCCTCGGGCGAGCGGCTGGTGATCAGGTTCCCGTCGCGCGCCACCTCTTCGTCGACGACGTTCGCTCCGGCATTGCGCAGGTCGGTGCGGATGCTCGGGTACGAGGTCAGCGTCCGACCCTTCGCGACACCGGCCTCGATCAGCGTCCACGGTCCGTGGCAGATCGCGGCGACCGGCTTGTCGGCGGCCATGACGTCGCGCACGAATCCGACTGCGTCGGTGTCCACGCGCAGCTGATCGGGGTTGACCGTGCCGCCGGGAAGCAGCAGGGCGTCGTACTCGTCGGCCGAGGCGGACTTCACCAGGGCATCGACCGGGAATGTCCCGGCCTCGTCCAGGTCGTTCTCGCGGGCCTTGATCTCGCCCTCGTGCAGCGAGAGCAGCACGGTCGTGGCCCCGGCGTCCTGCAGAGCCTGTCGCGGCTGCTCGAGCTCCACGCGCTCGACGCCGTCCGCGGCCAGGATCGCGATCCGCTTCCCTCGTAATTCGTCTGCCATGTTCTGCTCCGTTCTGTGGGAGGTGACGGCCTGCCCGTGCGGGCGAGCCGCACGCTGTCCGTACCGGGCAACGTGGTTCAGGTGCAGGACGACTCTCGTGCAGTCGCCGTTGCGCTCATCGGAGTGCCGGCAGGTGTTGGCTGCCGATTCTCGGGCCGGATCCTGGGAGACGGTGAAGAAGCTTCGGCCCTGTGGTCGACGATGACCTGCCGCCATCGACGGTTGTCGTTCTTCACCGGGGCCTGGCCGGATGTGAGCGCC
>CAMNYG010000356.1 GCA_946570335.1 uncultured Dietzia sp.
ACGACCACCTGCGCCACGACACCGCGATGGTGTTCAACGGCGACGTCCTCGGCGCTGCCATCGAGACGGGGACGGCGGCGACACTCGTCGCCGCCGTCCTGTTGCTCTGAGAGCGCCACCGGTTCCGGCACCCGCCCCGTGCCGGGACGATCAGGCCAGGGTGGTCATCCAGCCGAACGGGTCCTCGACAGATCCCCGCTGGATACCCGTGAGGGTCTCGCGCAGCCGCATGGTGATCTCGCCCGGCCCGCCGTCACCGATCGTGTAGCCGCCACCGGCGTGCTTGACGGAGCCGACGGGGGTGATCACGGCTGCCGTGCCGCAGGCGAACACCTCGGAGATCTCTCCGGTGGCCACGCCGGTCTCCCACTCCTCCACCGAAACCCTGCGCTCGGTGACGGGGTATCCGAGGTGTCGGGCGAGAGTGAGCAGACTGTCGCGGGTGACGCCGGGCAGCAGCGAACCGGAGAGTTCGGGGGTCACGATCTCCGCCGAATCACCGGAGCCGTAGATGAAGAACAGGTTCATGCCCCCCATCTCCTCGACATACTTCCGCTCGATCGCGTCGAGCCAGACCACCTGGTCGCAGCCCTCGGTCGCGGCCTGCTCCTGGGCGCGCAGCGAGGCGGCGTAGTTCCCGCCGAACTTCGCGGCGCCGGTGCCGCCCGGGCTGGCGCGGACGTACTCGGTGCTGAGCCAGACACTGACGGGCGCGACACCGCGGGAGAAGTAGGCGCCGGCCGGCGAGGCGATCACGGCGTACAGGTACTCGTCGGCCGGCCGGACGCCGAGTCCGGTCTCGGTGGCGATCATGAACGGCCGCAAGTAGAGGGACTCCTCCCCACCGGCGGCGGGGACCCAGTCGCGGTCGATCGCGACGAGCTGCCGCAGTGACTGCATGAACAGCTCCTCCGGGAGCTGCGGCATGGCGAGTCGCTGCGCGGACCGGTTGAACCGGGCGGCGTTCTCCTCGGGGCGGAAGGAGGCGATCGAGTCATCGGCCTGGCGGTAGGCCTTGAGACCTTCGAAGATGGTCTGCGCGTAATGCAGGACGACCGCCGACGGGTCGATGCTCAGGGGTGCATAGGCTTTGACGACCGGCGTCCCCCAGGCGCCGTCGGCGTACTGCACGGTGACCATGTGATCGGTGAAGTGCTGACCGAAGCCGGGGGCGGCCAGGATCGCGGCGCGCTCCTCGGCGGATCGCGGCGCGGCGGAAGGGCGGATATCGAAATCGGACATGAGGTCTCGTTCCTGGGGAATGTGGGTGCGGGTCAGCGGGTGCGGATCTCGACGAGCGGGGGTACCGCGAGTCGGCAAGGTACCTCGCGCCCGCGTACATCCACCACGACCTCGTCGTTCTTCTTCAATCCCGCGTCCAGCCCGATGAACGCCAGCGCGATGCCGGTCTTGAGGGTCGGTGAGAAGGTGCCGGAGCTGGTGACGCCCACATCTCGACCGCCGGCCCGCACGGTCTGACCGGCACGGAGGACGCCGCGCCCGGTCACCTCGAGCGCATACATGCGGCGCGCGGGCCCGGCCTCCTTCTGCCGCAGCAGTGCCTCGCGACCCCAGAAGTTCGGCTTGTCCCAGCCGATCGCCCAGGCGCAGCGCGCCTCGAGCGGGCTGAGGTCCACCGACAGTTCATTGCCGTGTAGCGGGTATCCGGCTTCCATTCGCAGCGAGTCGCGTGCCCCGAGCCCGCACAGCGCGCCTTCCCGGGAGAGGACCTGCTCGGCCAGGGCGTCCCACACGGGCCCGGCCTGATCCCAGGCGGGCAGCACCTCGAAGCCGTACTCACCGGTGTAGCCGGTCCGACAGATACGGACCGACTGTCCGTTGAAGTCGGCATCGACGTACGCCATGTAGTCCAGGTCCGTGGGCAGGCCGAGAGCGGTCAGGACCTCGCCGGACTGCGGACCCTGGACGGCGATCACGGCGCGGGAGCGATGCTGGTCGGTGACGGTGACCCCGGGCGCGCGCTCTGCCGCGGCGGCGTGCAGGAGCCGAACCACCTCGGCGGTGTTGGCGGCGTTGGGGATGAGGAAGATCTCCTCGTCGGAGACCCGGTAGGCGATCAGGTCGTCGATGACACCCCCGTGTTCGTCGCAGCAGAGTGTGTACTGCGCGCTACCGGCGGAGATGCGATCGATGTCATTGGTGAAGCACGAGTTGACGAACTCCGCCGCGCCCGGACCGCTCACCAGGGCCTTGCCGAGGTGGCTCACGTCGAACAGACCGACGGAGGTGCGGGTGGCGGTGTGTTCGGCAACGGTGCCGGTGTACTGGACCGGCATCGACCAGCCGCCGAACGGGGCGAACGTCGCACCGGCCTCCACGTGGCGGGAGTGCAGTGGTCCCTCGTAGAGGTCTCCGGTGTCAGTCATCTCGCCACTCCTCGCGCTCTCCAGTACGGCTCTGTTCACACGTTAGTCGATAGACTATGGTGCCCTCGCCGTGGCGGTCCCCGTCATGTCGTCCGGGCATCGGGACTTCCTCCCCGTCTTGTATCCAGCCAGTTGCCGACGACCCCAGGAGCGCCACATGCCGACCGCGGATTCGATCCTCAGCCACAACCCGGACCTCGCCCCGATCGAGGCGGTCACCTCGCCCGTGAAGTCCGACGTGGTGGTGGTGGGAATCGTCGCGGATGCCGCCGCCGAGGGGGAGAAGAACGCGGCCCCCGTCGTCGTCGCCCCCGGACTCGACGGTGAGGCCAACGCGGCCTTGTCCACACTCGCCCGCTCGGTCGGTGCGTCGACCAAGGTCGGCTCCACCACCCGCGTTCCGGCCCCGGCGGGTGTACCCGGCGACTCGGTCGTACTGGTGGGCCTCGGGGCCTCGGACGACGAGCGGACC
>CAMNYG010000357.1 GCA_946570335.1 uncultured Dietzia sp.
GGGGGTGAATGCCGACCACCGGCCCGGGCGGGCCGGCCGCCGGCGGGATTCCGGGCGGGATCGCGGGCGGCGCATCGCGGGTGGGGCCGTAGGAGCACGACGACGACAACACCGCCGTCACCAGCAGCCCCGCAGTCGCAGTGGTGGCGCGCTGAGCGCGATTGAATCGAGTGGACATCGCAGGCCAGTCTGCCCGAGCCCGGTCCGGCCCGCCCTCGGGGTATCCACCGATTCCCTGAGTGCTGGCCGTGATCTCGGACTCACCCCGGCGTGGGCCCGGCCGAGCGCGGGCAGAGTTCGCGCTGCGTCACCGGCTTTCTGCTGTGTCCGCCGCGTGCCCCTCCATCAGGCCTCGCGCGCGCCCGTCTCCCTCCGCTCCCCTTCGTCAGCCCTCGCGCCTCCGTCCCCCCTCGCGAGCGCCGAAACCGCCGGACAGGGCGCTGAGTTCATCGAGCAGGGCCTCCCGGCTGATCGACGGCTTGTCGAGCACCCAACGCACGGCCACGTTCTCCACCGCCATCACGATCACCCAGGCCCGCGTGCTCGGGTCGCCGGTCGTGGCGCCCGACGCGGCCAGGTAGACGGCCAGCAGCTCGCGGACCCGCTGCTCGAGCGCGTGCTGCGCGGCCCGGTGACGGACGGCCGGCAGCTCCTCCCAGACGATGCGCAGCAGCCCTGCGTCGGTCTCGAGCGCGGTGAGCAGGGCGTCGGCGATCGCCCGGATGGTGGCGGGGTCCTTGACGTCCACCGGCCCGGACGCCGCCAACGACGCCGCGACCCGGTCAGAGATCTCCGCCGACCAGCGGTTCATCACCTCGGTGACCAGCGCCGACTTGTCCGGGAAGTACTGGTACAGCGAGCCCGGACTGACCTCGGCCTCATCGGCGACCCGGTTGGTGGTGAACGACTCGTAGCCGTCACGCACGAGCACGATGCGAGCCGCCTCGATGATCCGCTCGACCATCGCCCGGGATCGGGCCTGCTGGGGAACCCTTCTCATGAACGCGAATTGTATGCGAGTAAAAACTCGCGTCATAGTTGCGACCATGACCGCAGCACCTGAACGCCCCGCCACGTCCGCCGCGCACACCGGGCCCACCGCCGACGGCCGGCGTACGAACTCGTCGTCGTCGTCGACCTCACCCACCGGCGCCCACGGCTCGCCGTATCCCACCCGGCACCGCGAGGCCGAGAACCGGTCGCGGCGCATCGGACGCGCGCTCAAGCACATCGCCGGCGTGGACCAACTCGACGAGACGCTCATGGACCGCCTCGGCCGCGGCTACTTCGACAAGGACGAGCCCGGCGCCGCGATCGCCCGCGCCATGCGCAAACGCTCCGGCGAACCCGGCGCGGTGAGCCGTCGCCAACTCGACGAGGGCCTCAGATCCGGGACCGCCGGCCTCCCCGACGACGCCCCCGCGGCCCTGCGCGACTACCTGGCCCTGCTCGAGGACACTCCGGACTGGGTCGACTGGGACAAGATCGAACGCGGCCAGAAGGCGTACCTGAAGTTCGGCCAGAACGCCGCCGACATCCTGCTGCAGCTCTCGCTCATCGGCGGCTACCGCTTCGGCGGACCCACCGACCTGCTCGTGGCGACCGGCGGCCTGACCGGCAACACCACCCTGCGCAGGCTCGGCGAGACCAGCCACTGGACCATGTCACTCTCGATCCCCGACGGGTTGCGCCCCGGCGGCGAGGCGTGGCGACTGACCGCGCATGTACGGGCCATGCACGCGGTGGTCAACGACGCGATGGAGCCGCGCTGGGACATCGACCGCTGGGGCCTGCCGATCAACCAGACCGATCTCGCCTCGACCCTCGGACTGTTCGACGCCGTCGTCCTGCTCGGCGTGCGCACCCTGGGTGTGCCGGTCAGCCGCGAGGACTCCGCCGCCGTCATGCATGTATGGCGCTACGTGGGGTGGCTCATGGGGGTCGACGACGACCTCCTCGTCGACAGCGAACGGCAGCGCCACCGCATCAACTACCACATCCTCCAGGCGCAGGCCGGGATGACCGAGGCGGGGCCGAAGCTCACGCACGCCCTGATCGACGCACATCGTCAACGCCACCGCAGCGGACCGTTCCCGCAGGTCCAGGCATGGTTCGGGCATCAGCGCCTGCTGAGCATGCTCACCGTGCTGCTCGGCCGCGAGTCGATGAAGGAGTTCGGACTGCCGGTGCGGCCGCCGTGGGCGCACGCCTATCTCATCGCGCTCAATGCGCTGCGGTACCGCACGCCGATCGGCCGCGCGCGGCTCGAGTCGTGGGGCGTGAAGGTCCGGGCCCGGCAGCGCAAGGAGACCTTCGGCGACGCCAAGGCCGACATCGGGCGGCCCCGGACCGACTGAGCGCGGGTGGCGAGAGGCTTCTGCGGCACATATCAGTAAATGAGCCGAATTCGCCACACTTGGGACTATGTGGCGTTTTCACCTCATATAGGCGATGTGTGGCACGATCACCGCATGTACGTGCTGACGATCGACCAGCGACACAGCCGCACCAGCCGGGACCGCGTGCCCCGTCTCCTCGACGCGCTCGCAGACATTCCGTGCGTCGCCCCGTTCGAGCGCACCGCCGGCGACGAGATCCAAGCGCTTCTCGACGACCCGGCCGCCGTCCGCACCGCGCTGCTCACCGCACTACGCGACGGCGACTGGCACTGCGGCGTGGGCGTGGGAGAGGTCGACGAGGACTCCTTCGCCACCGGCACCCGCGCCGGCCGAGGACCCGCCTACCTGGCCGCGCGTGAAGCCGTGGAGGCGGCCAAGTCCATGACCGGCTCGGTCGCGGTGCGTGTCCCGGACGACGGAAAGGGAGCCGACGCCATCGGGCGCGCATCCGCCGCCGCC
>CAMNYG010000358.1 GCA_946570335.1 uncultured Dietzia sp.
CCCCGCGATCGCCACCTCCGCGGTCTTCCTCCCGCACGGCGAAGCGCCCGAAGGCGGCTGGCCCGTCGTGGCCTGGGCCCACGGCACCACCGGCCTGGGCGACGACTGCGCGCCCTCCACCCAACCCCGCTCCGACCGCGACGCCGAATACCTCGGGCACTGGCTCGACCAGGGCTACGCCGTGGTGGCTTCCGACTACGTGGGCCTGGGCACGCCGGGCCTGCTCAGTTACCTCAACGGGCCGGCCACCGGGCAGGCGATCGTCGACTCCGTGATCGCCGCGCGAAGCTCCGACCTCCCGCTCTCGCCGACGTGGGCACTGGTCGGGCAGTCGCAGGGCGCCGGCGCCGCGCTCAACACCGCGGTGCGCGCGACAGAGCTCGGCGCACCCGCCGGCCTGGACTACCGCGGCGTCGTGGCCACCGGCGCGCCGGCCAACATCGAGCACATCTTCCAGTGGGGTGGGCCCGGGTTCCCGCCGGTCAACCTACCGACCGGGCTCAACCTGTACGCCTTCTACATCCTCGCCGGGTTCCGCGACCAACACCCCGAGCTGGACATCAACTCGCTACTCACCCCGGCGGGCCGAGACATGGTCGACTCCGCCGAAACCCTCTGCTACGCCGCGATGCGCGACAAGGTCGGCGCCTTCCAGATCTCGCAGGCGCTCCAGCGCCCGCTCAAGGACATCCCCGACGTGTTCGGCAAGCTGCAGCGCTACATGGGCACCCCGGCCGTCGGCTATGACCGGCCCGTGTTCCTCGGCCAGGGTCTGCTCGATCTCGACGTCCCGGCGCCCTCGGCCCTGTCGCTCGCAGCCGAGATGACGCTGAACCACCAGCCGCTCGAACTGCGCGTCTACCCCGACCAGGACCACAGCGGCACCGTCTACGCCGCGACGCCCGACGCCACCGCGTTCCTCGCGCGCGTCATGGGCTGACCTTCCCCGTCATCCGGGAGATGAACAGCAGCGGCGCGGTCCGAAACAGACGTCCAATTGGGCCCGGACGCACCGCTGCGGGTAGACGCACGGCTGACATGTCACGGGTGTGAGGCGAATCATAATTGTTACGTACTTGTCACCTGAGGATTTTCTAGTAATGTCCACGACATCGCCGCGCGGGGATGTTTCAGGGACTCCCCGCGCGGCTGACTTCATTTCGGAACCTTTTCTCAGGTCCGGTCCGGCCCCGGGTCGCCGTCCGGCTCAGGACATCCGGCAGTCGCCTAGAACGTGTTCTAGTACCCTGGGCGTATGAGCGCCCTCGACTTCGAGTCCACCAGCAAGACCATCACCGCCGGCCGCTTCGAGCTGCACTACCACGAGGCGGGCGAGAACAGCGTCGCCGAGCCCGAGAACTCGGTACCCGTGCTGTTCCTCCACGGATCCGGCCCCGGCGTCACCGCCTGGTCGAACTTCGCCGGCAACTTCCCGGTCTTCGCTGAGCAGTTCCACACCATCCTGCTCGACATGCCCGGCTTCGGAAAGAGCGGCGACCTGGAGTGGGAGAAGGCCTACCCGAAGATCGCGGCAGAGGCCGTCGACGCGTTCTGCGAGGCCAAGGGCATCGAGAAGGTCGACATCGTGGGCAACTCGATGGGCGGCAACGTCGCCTGCGAGGCCGCGCTCGCCTACCCGGACCGGGTCCGCAAGATGGCGCTCATGGGGCCCGGCGGACTCGCCGCGCCGCTGTTCACCCCGGAGCCCAGCGAGGGCTCGCGTCGTCTATTCGAGTTCCTCGCCGAGCCGACCGACGAGAAGATGGCCGCTTGGGTCGACACGATGGTCGGCAACAAGAAGGTCGTCTCCGACGAACTCATCCGCGCCCGTACCGAGGCCGCCACCGCACCCGGCGCCGTGGAGCGCATGTACTCGATCTTCGGCTCGATCCTCAAGCCCGAGAACGCCTACACCCCGCTGTACGCGCGCGCCTCGCAGATCCGCCAGGAGACCCTGCTCATCTGGGGCCGCGATGACCGCATGCTCCCCTACGAGCAGGCCCATTTCGCATTCCGCCAGCTGCCCAAGGCCGAGCTGCACTCCTTCTCCCGCTGTGGCCACTGGGCCATGATCGAGCAGAAGGACAAGTTCGAGCGTCTGGTGATCGACTTCTTCACGCACTGAGCCGGCGTTACGCGGCCGTACCGCCACGCCCTCTCCCGGGATCCACTACTCCCTGTCCTTATCCGCTACGCGCACGCGGCCACCTGAACGAGACAGGGAGTAGCGGATTGATCGTCGGGCGCCGGGGCCGCCGGACGGCGAGCGGTTAGCCTGGGGCGATGAGCGACTCGCAGCAGCCCGGCCAGCCCGAGCAGCCTCGTCACCCCGATCAGCCCGGAACCGCCCAGCCGGGGTCCGATCAACCCGCCGCGGACCAGCCCGCCGACGCGGTGTCGTCGATCGATCCGCAGACCGGCGAGGACCTCTCCTGGAAGCAGACCCCGTTGGCGCTGGTCCTGCTCGACCGCCCGGCGCCCGACCACCGCGAGGTGGGTGAGTTGCTCGCGGAGATCTTCGAGGGCGCCTACGAGGTCGAGACCGGCACCGACGACGACCCGGCCACCGCGGTCCACGTTGAGGACGCCACCGTGATCGTCTCCACGGTCAATTCGCCCGTCCCCGACGGCGAGGCCTCCCGCTACACCGCCGACCTGGCGATGTGGAACGGACAGGAGGCCGTGGTGGACACGCACCGTTCGCAGCTCGTGGTGGCGGCGTTCCGGTGGGGACCACCGGGCGACGACGGCGAGCCCACCGCTCCCGAGTACATGGACCCACGCTTGGAGACACTGCGCTGTGAGTTGGCGGTCGCGAACGTCGCCGCAGCACTGACCGCGCTGCCGGGCTC
>CAMNYG010000359.1 GCA_946570335.1 uncultured Dietzia sp.
CTCGGGGGCGTCCGCGTGCGCGGCCCCGGCGTTGGTGCCCACCGGCAGCATGATCTCGCCGGCGGCCACCCCGGCCGCACGCAGCAGGCCGCGGACCTCGCCGTCCTGATCCTGGGTGGCCACGGTCACGACGGTGCCCACGGCGCCGGCACGGGCGGTGCGGCCCGAACGGTGCACGTACGCCTTGTGCTCGGCCGGCGGGTCGGCGTGGACGACCAGGCCCACGTCGTCGACGTGGATGCCGCGCGCGGCGATGTCGGTGGCCACGAGCACGGTCGCCGCACCCGAGGAGAACGCGTCGAGGTTGCGCACCCGGGCGTTCTGCGACAGGTTGCCGTGCAGGTCCACGCTGGCCACGCCACGGCCGGTGAGCTGCTTGGCCAGTCGCTTGGCACCGTGCTTGGTTCGGGTGAACATCACCGTCCGCTCGTGGGCGCCGGCCAGGTCCGCCAGGGCGCGCACGCGGTCCTCGGAGCCCACGCGCAACACGTAGTGCGCGGTGGGGCCGGGGGTGGCGGAGCCGTCGTCCACGGAGTGATCGACCGGATCCACCAGGAAACGGTCCACGAGCTTGCCGACGCCCTCGTCGAGGGTCGCCGAGAACAGCAGGCGCTGCGCGCCGGACGGGGTGGCCGACAGGATGCGGGTCACGCCGGGCAGGAAGCCCAGGTCGGCCATGTGGTCGGCCTCGTCCAGAACCGTGATCTCGGTCCGGTCCAGGCGGCAGTGCTTCTGGCCCATGAGGTCCTCGAGCCGGCCGGGGCAGGCCACCACGATGTCCACACCGCGGTTCAGGGCCTCGACCTGACGCCCCTGGGAGACGCCGCCGAAGATCACGGTGGTGCGCATGCCCTCGGCCGCGGCCAGCGGGGCCAGGGTCTCGTTGATCTGGCGGGCCAGCTCGCGGGTGGGGGCGAGGATCAGCCCGCGCGGGGTGCCCTTGGCGCGCTTGGTGGCCGAGGCCGCCAGGCGGGCGACGAGCGGGATGCAGAACGCGTAGGTCTTGCCCGAGCCGGTCCGGCCGCGGCCCAGCACGTCCCGCCCCGACAGCGCGTCGGGGAGGGTGGCGTCCTGGATGGGCGTGGGGGTGACGATGCCGGCGTCGGTGAGGACGGTGAGCAGGGAAGAGGGAACGCCGAGATCGGCGAAAGAACGTGACAAGGAGAAAGCTCCGTACATAGATGGGCGTCTTGCCCGGCGCGCTCGCGGAAATGTCGCCGCACTGCTCACAGTGCTGCGCCCGGTGCGCGACCACGGGGAGGTCGACTGGCCGCTCGGTCCGAGGCAAGCGTGGTGCGGACCGACTGGCTACACCCTACGCCCCACGGGCCCCATGGCCCGAACGGATGTGACCGACGGCATCACCAGACCATCGCCAGGCAGGGCCCGCGGTGGCACGATGAACCATCATGCGACTCGACCTGTCCCTGCTGCGCCGCCCGGAACTGGGCTCGGTGCTGCTGGGCCGTGAACGCGAGTCCTCACGGCTGCGGACCCTGCGCGTGCAGGTTCTGCTGGTGCTCACCCTGCTGGCCTCGAACCTGGTCGGGGTCGCCGTGGCTGCGACACTCATCCTGTTCGTGCTGCCCGGACCTGCACTGCTGTCCTCGAGGTTCCTGTGGCCCAACGGTGTAGTGGTCCCCGTCTACGTGGGCCTGGCGACGATTGTCGGCCTGGTGTGGGTGCGCTCGGCCGTCTTCCGCCGGGTGCGCTGGTTCCTCGACGGTCGTGAGCCGACGGACCGTGAACGGGCCCGCACCCTGCGCCTGCCCGGCCGGGTCACGCTCATCCAGGGCTTCCTGTGGATGCTCGGCGCGGCCGTCATCACCACGACCTTCGGCGTGATCGACCCGCAGGCCATCCCGGTGGTCGGGTTCACCATCACCTTCTCGGGCGTGGTCGTGTGCGGCGCCGCCTACCTGTTCGCCGACTTCGGACTCCGTCCGATCGCGGCGGTCGCCCTGGCTTCCGGCACGGCGCCACGGGCCCGGTTCCTCGGCGCCCTGACGCGGGTTCGGGTGGCCTGGGCCGTGGGCAGTGGGGTACCCATCGCGGGACTGCTCCTGGTTGCGATCTACACGCTTGCGGGCCGTGCCCTGTCGGTGGAACGCCTCGCCGTCGTCGTCCTCGTCCTGGGCGGCACCTCCCTCCTGGCCGGATTCCTCCTCGTCTCCCTGTCCACGGGTTCCATGCTCGGCCCGCTGCGCAGCGTGCGGTGGGCGATGGAGGACGTCACCGCGGGACGCCTGTCGCGGCGCGTGGTGGTGTACGACGGCACCGAGCTAGGCGAACTGCAGCGCGGCTTCAATCAGATGGCCGCCGGACTGCAGGAGCGCGAGCGGCTGCGCGACCTGTTCGGCCGCCACGTGGGCCGCGACGTCGCAGAGGCCGCCGAACTGCACGACCCCGAACTGGGCGGGCGGGACTCGCGCGTCGGCGTGGTGTTCGTGGACATCATCGGCTCCACCGAGATGGCGGTGCGGTCCGAGGCGTCGGAGGTGGTCGACGTGCTCAACCGGTTCTTCACCGTGGTGGTGGAGACCGTGGAGGAGTACGACGGCATCGTCGACAGTTTCCTGGGCGATGCCGCGCTCGTGGTGTTCGGTGCGCCCCGCTCGATGGCGGACCCGGCCACGGCGGCGGTGGCGTGCGCCCGGACGCTGGCCGAGCGGCTGCCGGTACGGGTGCCCGGCTGCCGGGCCGGGATCGGCGCCTCGTACGGGAACGTGGTGGCCGGCTACGTGGGCTCCGACGACCGCTTCGAGTACACGGTGATCGGCGACCCGGTCAACGAGGCCGCCCGGGTGAGCGAGCTGGCCAAGGAGTACGGCGGGCTCGGTCT
>CAMNYG010000360.1 GCA_946570335.1 uncultured Dietzia sp.
GCGTGCCGCCGGGCTCGCCGCCGCGGCTCTCGTCGCACTCATGCCCCTCACCGCCGGCGGCCCCGCTACGGCTGTCGAGCCGGAATCGGACCTGGCGCAACCCGAGGTGCCGCAGTCTGCGGTGTTGCCGTCCACCACGTCGTCGTCGTACTTCGACACGCCACGCGACCTGACCGGGTGCCCGTACCGCACCTCACCGCCCCCTCCGGTTGACGAGTCGGAGGTGCCGCTACCGGGGCAGTCGTCGCCGGCTCCTCCCCCGGTCCCCGAGACACCCGCCGGGGGCGCGGCGCTGACCGGCTGCGATGTGGTGGCGCCCGACGACTTCGAGGTCCCCGGCGACGTGACGGCGAGCGCGTGGATGGTCACCGACCTCGACAGCGGCGAGATCGTCGCCGCCAAGGACCCGCACGGCCGCTACCGTCCGGCGAGCATCATCAAGACGCTGCTCGCCTCGGTCGCGCTCGACGAGTTGGACGTCGACCAGATCATCGAGGTCACGGACGACCACCTCGAGGGCGCCGAGGGCAGCCTCGTGGGCGTGGGCCCCGGCGGGAAGTATTCGGTGCACCGGCTGCTGAGCGGGCTGCTGATGTCCTCGGGCAACGATGCGGCCGCTGTCCTGGCGCATCAGATGGGCGGCGTGGAGGCCACGCTGGAGCGGATGAACGCCCGCGCCACCTCGCTCGGTGCGACCGGCACGCATGTGGCCACCGTGAGCGGGCTGGACGGGCCGGGGATGATGTCCACGGCGTACGACATGTCGCTGATCTGGCGTGATGCCATGACCCGGCCCGAGTTCGCGGAGATCGTGGCCACGCAGTTGACCGGCTTCCCGGGCTATCCGGCCGGCGAGGGGGCGGATCCGCCCGATCCGGCCGATGCGCCACCGTACGCGGGTCCGACGCTGCGCGAGGACGGAGTGATGGTGAACCCCGGCTTCGTGTTGGCCAACGACAATCAGCTCCTCTACAACTATGAAGGCGCGTTGGGCGGCAAGACCGGTTTCACCGACGATGCCCGGCACACGTTCATCGGCTCGGCCGAGCGGGACGGACGGCGGCTGGCAGCGGTACTGCTCGACGGCACGCGTGTACCCAAGGCGCCGTGGGAGCAGGCCGCACTGTTGCTCGATTCCGGGTTCGCGTCCGGCGGGTCCGTGGGCACGCTCGGGGAAGGCCCGGTGGAGGACGATGACGACGTGACCGAGCTGGCTGCCGGACCCCTGGGCTCGACCGGTGGGTCGGAGGTCACGAGGGTCGGTGGTTCGTTTTTGGAGGAGTACGGGCCGTGGCTGTCGGTCGGGGCGGCCGGCCTGGTGGTGCTGGTGGGCGCGGTGTTGACGCTGCGGTCGCGGCGCGATCGGAGTTAGTACGCGGCGGCGCCGGCGAGGATCATGCGCAGGCGCGCGGCGCACTCTCCTTCGGCCGTGCGTGCGTCGTGGCCGTCGGCGACGCCCATGAGGTGACGAAGGAGCACGACGACGACGAGGTCGGCCGCCACATCGATGGCCTCCCCGTCGACTCCGGAGAGCGACCCGAACCTCCCCAGGGTGATCCCCAGCCGCCGGCGGGCGGTGTCGACGGCCGCCGCGAGCACGCGATGCTCGGGGTGTCCCGCGTCGACCAGTCCCCGCGCGAGCACCGACCAGGTCTGCGGGTTCCCGGACGCGGCGGCGCTGGCGTGGTGGGGCCAGTCCGTGGCCGGATCGTCAGTCGGGGTTGCGACCAACTCGTCCACCAGTAGGGCCAGGGCATCGGCGGATCCGGCGGCCAGTTCGGAGGCCAGGTCGTCGACGGAGTCGAAGTGCCGGTAGAAGGCCGTGGGGACGATGCCGGCCTCGCGGGCGAGTTCGCGCACGGCGAGGCCTCCGAAGCCGCGAGCCGCCGCCGCTCGGCGACCCGCGTCGACGATGAGTGCACGGGTGTGCCGCTTCTGTTCCGCACGAGATCTGGGGGCCGTCACATCGGCGATCTTAGCGATTTCCGCGCATATCTGCATGTCGTGGCCTCGTAACGGCAACTCCCGAGGGATCGCCGCAGCACAGTATTGCCATTTCAGAGAACAGCCGTACACTCAATTCCGTCCGGTGGTCGAACCGTACGGATGCGCCCAGTCCGGCGCGACCGCACCTGTGGAGGTGCGCGGCGCGGGATCCCGGTAGGGGCGGAAGCGTCTGACGGCGCCAGACCACATCGACCGAGATCCTCACGGAGGTCCTCATGACAGCTCCGACCATCCGCAACACCCTCACCCGACGCCTCCTCGGCGATCGCACACTCCACCGCGGCCTCGCCCGCACGCTGCTGACCCCGCACCCAGTCGAGCACTACGCCCGTTCACTGGGAGTCACCTGGGCCGACGACCCCACCGGGGCGACCGTCGTGACGGTGGAACGCCCCGTCGACGGCGTCACGGTCCTGACTCTGCGACTGCCGGCCGGCATCCAGCGCCCCGCACCGGGCGGCGCCCTGGAGATCGGCGTGGTGGTGGACGGCGTGGTCCATCGCAGGCACTACTCCCCCGTGGACGCGGCCACCCGCACCGACAGGTTGGCGACGATCGCCGTTCGTCGGCACCCCGGGGGCGTGGTCTCCGAACACCTGTGGGCCGAGGCCACGCCCGGGATGCGACTGCTGCTGGGCGGTGCGGCCGGGGAGATGTCCCTGCCCGAGACCCGGCCCACCGACGTCCTGCTGGTCAGCGGTGGCAGTGGCATGACCCCCATGCTCGCGATCGCCTCGACCCTGGCGGCCGAGGGACACTGCCGCGAACGCGCCCGTGACACCGACCCCGCCCGCACCCCTGACAGCGGCGCCGCCACCGTCGGTCC
>CAMNYG010000361.1 GCA_946570335.1 uncultured Dietzia sp.
GCGGCCCGGAGCTCCTCGTGCTCCTCCGCCGGGCGGTACAGGTCGAAATCGGGGTTGCCGGACATGTGCGGGCCTCCATGAGGGAATCGTCGGTGCTGTTCGCGCGGCGGGCGCCGGGCCGGGACGGTCCGACGTGCCGCTCACGCGATGGCACCGATGTCGTCCGAGAATCCCAGGCTGCACCCGGGCGTCCACGTTACCAGCGGCTAACTGAGACCCCCGCCGGAGAACACCACGCTGTTCCACATCGCGGAAACTACGCCGCGACACCGCCGTTCGGCCGCCTGACCCGGACGCCCGGGAGGCCCCGCGACCGTCAGACCCGAGCGTCAGCCCAACAGACGCTGGCGCAGGGCCTCGTCCTTGCGCTCCACCATCGCCTCGAGCTCGGCCTGGAAGGCCTCCATCTGCCGAAGCAGTGCCGGGTTCGAGGCGGCGAGGATGCGCACCGCCAGCAGGCCGGCGTTGCGCGCCCCACCGATCGAGACCGTCGCCACCGGAACGCCGGCCGGCATCTGCACGATCGACAGCAGCGAGTCCATGCCGTCGAGATACTTGAGGGGGACTGGGACGCCGATGACCGGCAGCGGCGTCGCCGAGGCGACCATGCCGGGCAGGTGCGCTGCTCCCCCGGCGCCGGCGATGATCACCTTGACGCCGCGCTCCGCGGCCGACCGCGCGTAATCGAGCATCTTCTGCGGGGTGCGGTGCGCCGAGACGACCCCCACCTCGAACGGGATCCCGAATTCCGCGAGCGCCTCGGCTGCGGCCTCCATGGTGGGCCAGTCCGAGTCACTGCCCATGATCAGACCGACCTGCGGCCCGCTCTGTTGCGCGGTCATGTCGTCGCCTTTCGTGTCAGGTGGATTCACCGGGGTGTCCGGCCCGGCGTTCGAGGACTCAGCGTTCGAAATCTCCGACCGCAGCCCCCGTGTGGGGGTCCCAGCCGTCCGCCCACTGTCCGTGGGAGAGCCAGTGCGCGGCGAGTTCGGCCACCGCGCGCACGGCGGCGACCTGGTCGGCGTCGTCCGGATCGACGCCCGGGTCGCCCAGGACGTTGACGTGGCCGATCTTGCGACCGGGCCGCTCGGACTTGCCGTACAGGTGCACCTTGGCGTGCGGGAAGCGGGCGCCGAGATGGTGGACGCGCTCGTCCATACTCATCTCCGGCGTCTCGGGGGCACCGAGCACGTTCGCCATGACGGTGACGGGCGCGGTCGGGACGGTGGAGCCGAGCGGGTAGTCGAGGACGGCCCGCAGATGCTGTTCGAACTGGCTGGTCGTGGCGCCGTCCATGGTCCAGTGCCCGGAGTTGTGTGGCCGCATGGCCAGCTCGTTGATCAGCACGCCCGGCCGACCGTCCGAGCCGACGACCTCGAACAGTTCGACGGCCATCACGCCGGTCACGTCGAGGTGCTCGGCCAGCTTCAGCGCGGTGGCCTGGACGGCCGAGCGGAGTTCGTCGGGCAGCCCGGGGGCGGGGGCGATCGCGACGGCGCAGATGCCGTCGCGCTGGACGGTCTCCACAACGGGCCACACGGCGCCCTGCCCGAACGGCGAGCGGGCCACCATCGCGGACAGCTCCCGCGTCCAGTGCACCCTGGCCTCGGCCATCATCGGGACGCCGGCCTCGAGCTGCTCGGCGGCGATCCGTTCGGCCTCCTCGAGCGAGTCGGGCATCCACACCCCGCGACCGTCGTAGCCGCCCCGCGCGGACTTGAGAACGATCTGCCCCCGGAGCTCGGCGTGGAACCGCCGCACGTCGTCGAGGGAGTCGATACCGGTGAACGCCGGTATCGGTGCTCCGATCTCGGCGAGCGCCCGCCGCATGACCAGCTTGTCCTGGGCGTGGATGAGCGCAGAAGCGCGCGGGCGGACGGCGATCCCGTCGGCCTCGAGATCGAGCAGAATCTGGGGTGGGACGTGTTCGTGGTCGAATGTCATCACGTCTGCGCCCTCGGCGGCGGCACGCACCGCGTCCGGGTCGTCGTGGGCCCCGATCACCACGTCGGGGGTGACCTGGGCGGCCGGGTCCTGCGGGTCCCCTGCGAGCACCCGCAGGGTCTGGCCGAGTGCCACAGCGGACTGGTGGGTCATGCGGGCGAGCTGCCCGCCGCCGATCATGGCCACGACCGGGGTACCGAGCGGATTGCGGCGGATGCGCGAGTCGTCGTTCACGCCGCTCATCGTCTCACGCGGGACGGACGGCTCATCGACGCCCCGGGAGCCCCCACCGGAACCGGGGCGCCGGAGCGAGCGGGACCGGCGGTGGCGTGGGCGGCAGCCGGAGCAGTTCGTCGTAGACCACGGCGTGGATGCGGGCCACCTCGGGCACGTGGTCGATCTCCACCGGCGGCAGGTGCCCCAGCTCGAGGATCAGACATCCGGTGCCCATCGCCCTGTCGCTGAGCGTGTGCCGGAACCGCACGGCGCTGATTCGTCGCAGCGGCACGTCGACGCAGCGCCTCGATGATCCGGCGGGCCGGTAGAGCACGCGTTCGTCGGTCACGAGCAGGTCGGTACGCGCCCAGCGGATCGTCGGCCACAGAGCGAATCGCAGCACCACGACCAGATACATCACGGCGACCATGGTCCAGGTCGCGGTGCGGTCACCGGCGTGCTCGACCTGGACCTCGATGAACCCTCCAGCGATTCCCGCCAGTCCCGCCGCGACGAGCGCGACCAGAGCGGGTCGGATGAGGCGCCGCCAGTGGGGATGGGTGTGGACGATGATCGACTCACCCGGCGCGAGGACGGATCGGACGAACCACACGGCACAGCCGTCCCACCGACCGCCGGTGCCGCGGACGTGGGTGACGTCCCCTGCGGCG
>CAMNYG010000362.1 GCA_946570335.1 uncultured Dietzia sp.
AGCCCGGCGGTCCGCCGGCAGTCGAGATCCCGGGCCTGCCGCCCATCGAGCTTCCGCGCATCCCGGGTCTGCCCGGCAACTGACCCGGAACGGGCCCGGAACGGACCCGGAACACACGGACCACCCGGACCACCCGGAACAGACGAAAAATCCGCTACCCTCCCTCCGGATCCGCCACCCCTGTGCGGGGAGCGGATCCGGAGCGGGAGTAGCGGATTTCCGGGTCGGGGCGGAGAGGTCAGCCGATCAGAAGGCGGCCTCGTCCAGCTCCATGAGATCGTTGCCGAGGTCGGCGACGATCCCGCGGGTGGCGGTGATCAGCGGGAGCTCGTTCGCGGCGAACCAGCGGGCGGCCGCGATCTTGCCCTGGTAGAAGGCCTTGTCGTCGTCGTCGGCACCCTCGAGGGCCCCGAGCGCGACCTCGGCGCCGACCAGCAGACGCCAGCCCATGATCAGGTCACCGAACGCCATCAGCACGCGCACCGACGCCAGACCGATGGTGTAGAGACGCTTGGGATCCTCCTGCGCGGCCATCAGGTGGTCGAAGCAGGTGGCGATCATGGCCTCGACATCGCCCAGCGCGGTGGCGAGCAGCTCACGCTCGGCGGCGAGCTGGCCGTTCGAGGCGTCGTTCTCCAGGAACTTCTTGAGCTGAGCCGACACGTGGCCGACGGCGGTGCCGCGGTCGCGGGCGATCTTCCGGAAGAAGAAGTCCTGGGCCTGGATCGCCGTGGTGCCCTCGTACAGGGAGTCGATCTTCGCGTCGCGGATGTACTGCTCGATCGGGTAGTCCTGCAGGAAGCCGGAGCCACCGAACGTCTGCAGCGACTCGGTGAGCAGCTCGTACGCCCGCTCGGAACCCACGCCCTTGACGATCGGCAGGAGCAGATCGTTGACGCGGTGGGCCATCTCGGCGTCCGCGCCCGAGACGCGAGCGGCGATGGTCTCGTCCTGGTGGGCGGCGGTGTACATGTACACGGCGCGCAGCCCCTCGGCGAACGCCTTCTGGCGGATCAGCGCACGACGCACGTCCGGATGGTGGGTGATCGTGACGCGCGGGGCGGTCTTGTCGGCCATCTGCGCCATGTCACCGCCCTGGACGCGCTCCTTGGCGAACTCCAGCGCGTTGAGGTAGCCGGTCGACAGGGTCGAGATGGCCTTGGTGCCGACCATCATGCGGGCGTGCTCGATCACGTCGAACATCTGGCGAATGCCCTGGTTGAGCTCGTCGCCGCCGATCATCCAGCCCTTCGCCGGGACGCCGTGGCCGCCGAAGGTGAGCTCACACGTGGTGGAGACCTTGAGGCCCATCTTGTGCTCGACGCCCGTGACGAACACGCCGTTGCGCTCACCCAGCTCGTTCTTCTCGAAGTCGAAGTGGAACTTCGGCACGAAGAACAGCGACAGACCCTTGGTGCCGGGGCCGGCGCCCTCGGGGCGGGCCAGGACCAGGTGGAAGATGTTCTCGAACATGTCGTCCGAGTCGGCCGAGGTGATGAAGCGCTTGACGCCCTCGATGTGCCACGAGCCGTCGTCCTGCTTGATCGCCTTGGTGCGGCCGGCGCCCACGTCAGAACCGGCGTCCGGCTCGGTGAGGACCATCGTGGCGCCCCAGCCGCGCTCGACGCAGGTGGCGGCCCACTTCTTCTGCTCCTCGGTGCCGTTCTCGTACATCACGGCGGCGAAGGACGGGCCCGCCGAGTACATGTAGGCGGCCGGGTTCGCACCGAGCATCATCTCGCCGGTCGCCCACACGAGGCTCCGCGGTGCCGGCATGCCGCCGATCTCCTCGGGCAGGCCCATGAGGGTGTAGCCGGCGTCGTACCAGGCGGCGAACGACTTCTTGAAGTCTTCGGGGATCGACACCGAGTGGGTCTCCGGGTCGAATACCGGGGGATTGCGGTCGGCCGAGGCGAAGGACTCGGCGACGGGACCCTCGGTCAGGGTCTGGACCTCGGCGAGGATGCCCTTCGCCGTGTCGGTGTCGAGGTCGCCGAACTCGCCGGCGTCCAGTGCCTCGTTGATGCCGAGGACCTCGAACATGTTGAACTCGAGATCGCGGACGTTGCTCTTGTAATGACCCATGACGGTCTTCTCCGTTCGGAGTGCGGTGTCTTGGCAATGTGAGTAGCCGGGTGAGTCGGTGCTGGTCGCCGCGAGGCGGACCAGGAACCTACTCGCCGGTAACAAGACAGATGTTAGTGCGTTGTCGGTCAACAGTCCAAGGTGAGGATGGCTTCTGATTTCGCGCCGTCGGCGACGCGAGAGCACGGAACCCCCTGTTCGGTGGCAGGAGTGGGGCATCATCGGCATATGGCAGATATCCAGCCGAGGTTCCCCGGGCCGTCGTCGGTCGTGGGTGCCGCATCCCGCTTCGTCGCGTGGGAGATCCGAGTCGCGCGCTACATGGTGTCCATCCCGGCGCGCATCGCGCTCCTGCTGGAGGATGCCGAACTGATCGTCGCCAGGATCAACGCGCTCATCAACAACGTCGACCGTGCGGTGGCCGCCGTCGACCAGATCATCCTGGCGGCGGCGAACTCCGTGGACGAGGTCGACGTGACACTCGCCCGCGTCGGACGGGTCGTCTCGCGGGCCGAACTCGCGGTGAGCGCGGCCGAGGGGATCGTCACCCGCGTCGAGACCGCGGTGGACAGGGTCGAGCCGGTGGTCGAGAAGGTCGAACCGATCGTCGGTCGCGTGGCGTCCGTGGTCGAGACAGCCGAGGGACTGGTGCTGCGGGTGGATTCGGCAGTGACCGATGCCGAGGGGCTGGTGCTGCGGGTGGATTCGGCAGTGACCGATGCCGAGGGGCTGGTGCTGCGGG
>CAMNYG010000363.1 GCA_946570335.1 uncultured Dietzia sp.
CGCCGCGACGGACGGCCTCTCCGCTCTCTCGATCGGCGGCGTCGAACTCCGACTCGGCGCCGGGTGTGGACTGTGCCGCCTTCGCCCGTGCCCGCGACCAGGACGATTGCCGGGGCGCCGGGACCACGTAGTCCGGGAATCGGCCCTCGATCGCGGCTCGGTCGAGGTCGCGCAGCATTTCGCCGGCGTCGGCGTACCGGTCCTGGGGGCTGCGGCGGGTGGCACGAAGCACCAGGTGGTCGAGGTCCTCGGGCACCGTGTCGGACTGGTCCGAGGGGGAGGGGACGTCGGTGTCGAGGCGGCGGTAGGCCACGGCGATGTTGTTGTCCCCGCTGAACGGCGGTTCGCCGGTGAGCATCTCGTAGGCCAGAACACCCAGCGAGTACAGGTCGGAGCGTCCGTCGGTGTCCGCGCCCGAGATCTGTTCGGGGGAGAGATAGGCTGCGGTGCCCATAACGACACTGCTGGAGGTGGCGCGCGATTCGGCGACGGCGCGGACCAGGCCGAAGTCGGCGAGCTTGACGGCGCCGTTGGCGGAGATCAGCACGTTCTCCGGCTTGATGTCGCGGTGGACCAGTCCGGCCTCGTGGGCCTCGCGGAGCGCACCGAGGAGGGGGCGCAGGACCGCTGCCGCCGCGTACGGGGGCATGGGGCCGCGCTCGTCCAGGAGCTCACGCAGGGTGCCGCCCGGGACGAGTTCCATGACCAGGAACGCGGTCTCACCCTCGACACCCTGGTCGAAGACCTGGACTATCCCGGGGTCGGATAGTTTGGCCGCTGAGCGGGCCTCCAGGGTGAAGCGGTCGACGAAGGCACGGTCCCCGGCGAGCTGGGGGTCGAGGAGTTTGACGGCCACGTGACGGTCGAGTCGCTCATCGGTGGCCAGATGGACGATGGACATCCCGCCGCGCGCGATCACGGCGTCCAGCCGGTACCGCCCGTCGAGCAGGGCGCCCGGCCGTGGAATCTGCCCGTCATGAGTGCTCATGTTGTCCATTCTGCCCCGCGTGTCCCCATTGCGGTATGCCCGGCGTGGTGATGCCCGGCGGCTCCCGGGGGTCTAGCCTGGTGGCCGTGAGTAGAGTTCCACACTGTGACGACGTCCTGTCCGCCGATGTCGAGACCGTCGATCTGCCGGAGGTGTCCGAGCGGTTAGGTATCCCGGTGACGCGGGTGCACGACCTGCTGCGGGAGGGGGCGCTCATCGCGATCCGTCGCGGGGGTGTCGTGGTGGTGCCGGAGGTATTTTTTGATGACGACGAGGTCGTCCGTTTTCTCCCGGGTCTCGTCTCCGTGCTCCGCGACGGGGGCTATCAGGATGACGAAATCCTGAAGTGGTTGTTCAGGGAGGACGATTCGCTGCCGGGCACACCGGCGGACGCCCTCCACGGGCACCGGGCGCGTGAGGTCATCCGGCGTGCTCAGGCGATGGCGTTCTGACCCCACCTGTTCTGCTGTCGGTGGTGGCTCGCCACCACCACCAGCCGGTGGCGATCGAGGCGATGATCGCGGCTGCGGCGATGGCAGGGCTGTAGAGGCTGGTCGAGCCGTTGGGGCCGATGGCCATCACGAGGAACACCGTGCACCCCACCGCGGCCGTCGTCGCCCGCGGCCCCGGGCGGCCGAGGAACCAGAACGCGGTCACCCAGACGTGGTACCAGGGCCAGGCCAGTGAGTTGAACACCACGAATACGAGCATCGCGACCAGGATCCCGCGCAGCGCCGATCGGGTGGTGCGGCGGCTGAACCACCACACGACGATCAGGGCCAGGGCAAGGACGACTCGCCCCACCTCGCGGGAGACGGCCAGGATGTCCGCGAATGCCGGTGTGCCCGGTAGCGCGTGAACGAGGTGTGCCGCCGCGGTGGGGGCGCTGAGGTAGTTGATGACCCGGTCGGAGACCGAGATCGCGTTGACCCAGCCGAACCCGGTGCCGGAGGCGAAGGTCGCCAGGACGAACACGACGGTTGCGACCGCCGCCGCGAGAGCCGTGTCGACGATCGCGCCCGCGACCGGACGCAATCCGGACCCGCCGCTCGAGGGGGAGTTGCGGCGGTGATCCAGGGCGATCCACAGCAGAAACGGCGCCACGATCACCGCGGTCGCTTTGAACGCCACGGCCAGTCCCACGACCACACCGGCCCACGCGTACCGGCGGTCGAGGGTCAGTACCACCGCGGCGAGGCACGCCGCGAGCGGAAAAACCTCGTTGTGCAGCCCGCCCGACAGGTGGATCACCGTCAGCGGGGACGCGCCGGCCATCCACACCGCCGCGCCGGCGTCGACGCCCACGCGGCGTGCGGCGGCAACGATCAGTATCAGCATCACCGCGATGCTGATCAGGGTCAGCACCCGCAGGATCAGGACCCCGACCGCCGGGTGACCGCCGGTCAGAGCCACGACGATCCGCATGAGCAACAGATGCAACGGCCCGTACGGGGTGGGGGTGGACTTCCAGTCGGGGCTGACCTCGGTGGTGAAAGGGCCGGGATTGGCGTCCGGTCCGTACTGGTAGGGATCGACGCCGGCGCCGGTCATGGCGCCCTGGGCGAGGTAGGACCAGGCGTCGCGGCTGAACAGTGGGACAGCGGGCAGCATGGGCAGAGACCACAGTGCCGTGGCCCATGCGCCGTCCCGGACGGGTAGGCGTCCCGACACCGCGCGTGGTCCCAGGGCGAGCCACGAGGTGATCAGCAGCGTCACGCCGATCCAACACAGGATCAGCGCCAGGCTCGCACCATGCCCGAAGGTGAACCCCGGCAGCCCCGCCGCGACCGCCGGCCCGCCGTCGACGGGAAGTGCGCCCACGCCGAAGCCGCTGAGG
>CAMNYG010000364.1 GCA_946570335.1 uncultured Dietzia sp.
GCTGGACGCCGGAGTGGGGACCGACGCGGTCACCGTGGGGCTCAGGGGCACGCCCGACGACGCCGAGGTGACCATCACCGACGCGACGATCGGTTCCGCCGACGAGCCGACGGTCTCCTCGCGGCACCGTGCCAGGGTGGCCCGTGACGGCGGCTCGCTCCGGCTCACCATCGACAGCACGCAGCAGCGCTGGACGATCGTGCGGTCCACCGCCCCCGAGAGCTCCGACACCTTCTGGGTGGCCGGCGACGGCGGGACCTGGGACCTGCGTCTGCTGCCGCTCATCGACTCGCGCATCCATGACGCCGGTGCCGCCGACGGTCAGATCCTCAGCCCGATGCCGGGCTCGGTGATCGCCTGCTTCGTCTCCGACGGCGCCGAGGTCACCGCAGGACAGAACGTCCTGGCTGTTGAGGCCATGAAGATGGAGCACGCGCTCACCGCCCCGCGCGACGGGGTGGTCCGCGTGCATGTCACCACCGGTGAGCAGGTGCCCGCCGATCACCTGCTCGCGACCGTCGAGCCACGCCCCGGTGGCGCCGACAACGACGACGACAACGACGGCAAGGACGTAGGAGAGAAGAATGCCTGAGCTGGAAGAGCATTACGCCGACCTCAAGTCGACGGTCGCCGACTTCGCCGACAAGGTGGTCGCACCGGCCTCGGCGGAGCACGACCGGAACCACACCTTCCCGTACGAGGTCGTGGCCCAGATGGGCGAGATGGGCCTGTTCGGGCTGCCCTTCCCGGAGGAGTACGGCGGCATGGGTGGGGACTACTTCGCCCTCGCGCTCGCCCTCGAGGAACTCGGTCGTGTCGACCAGTCCACCGCGATGACCCTCGAGGCCGGCGTCGGCCTGGGTGCGATGCCGATCTTCCACTTCGGCAGCGAGGACCAGCGTCGACAGTGGCTTCCGGACCTCGCGGCGGGCCGCAGGCTGGCGGGTTTCGGCCTCACCGAGCCCGGTGCGGGATCAGATGCCGGTGCCACCAGGACCACCGCCAGGCGCGACGGTGACGAGTGGGTGATCAACGGCAACAAGCAGTTCATCACCAACTCGGGCACCGACATCACCTCCTTGGTCACCGTCACGGCCGTGACCGGCACGCGCGAGAACGGCAAGAAGGCCATCTCGACGATCATCGTGCCGTCCGGTACGCCCGGTTTCACGGTCGAGCCCGCCTACGACAAGGTCGGCTGGAACTCGTCCGACACGCACCCGCTGACCTTCTCCGATGCCCGCGTGCCGGTCGAGAACCTGCTGGGCGAGGAGGGACGTGGCTACGCGAACTTCCTGTCGATCCTCGACGAGGGCCGCATCGCGATCGCCGCGGTGGCGACCGGTGCCGCGCAGGGCTGCGTGGACGAGTCGGTCAAGTACGCACGCGAGCGTGAATCCATGGGCCAGAAGATCGGCTCGTTCCAGTCGATCGCGTTCAAGATCGCCCGCATGGAGGCCCGCGCCCACACCGCGCGCTGCGCCTACTACGAGGCGGCGCGGCTGATGCTGGCCGGAAAACCGTTCAAGAAGGAGGCCGCGATCGCCAAGATGGTCGCCTCCGAGGCCGCGATGGACAATGCCCGCGACGCCACCCAAGTCCACGGAGGCTACGGCTTCATGAACGAGTACCCGGTCGCCCGTCACTACCGCGACTCCAAGATCCTCGAGATCGGCGAGGGCACCACAGAGGTACAGCTCATGCTGATCGCCCGGGGGCTGGGACTGTGAACGGACAGGCGGCGAACGATCAGACGGCGAACGGCCCGGATGCCGGCGGTGACACCCCGGTCCGCAAGGAGGTCGTCCAGCGGGGACTGTGGTTCGAGGAGTACGAGGTCGGCACCGCGTACCTCCACCGGCCGGGCCGCACGATGACCGAGGCGGACAACGTCCTGTTCACCACGCTCACCATGAACACGCAGGCCCTGCATCTGGACGCCGCGTGGTCGGCGCAGCAGCCGGGCTTCGGCGGCGAGCGTCTGATGAACTCGATGCACACCCTGTCCACGTTGGTCGGCCTGTCGGTCGCGCAGCTCACGCAGGGCACGATCGTGGCGAACCTCGGGTTCTCCGAGGTCAGCTTTCCCAAGCCGGTGCTGCACGGCGACACGCTGTACGCGGAGACCCTCTGCACGGACAAGCGTGAGTCCAGGTCACGGCCGGGCGAGGGGATCGTGACCCTTCAGCACATCGGCCGCAACCAGCACGGCGACATCGTGGCCAAGGCGGTCCGCAAGACGCTGGTCCGCAAGCGGCCCGAGTCGGACGGCTCGGCCGGTGGTGGGGAGGGGTCGGCATGAGCGGCGCACCCGCATGGATCCCGCCCGGCCCCGCGATGCTGTTCTGTCCGGCGGACCGCCCGGAGCGGTACGGCAAGGCGGCGGACCGTGCTGACGTGGTGATCATCGATCTCGAGGACGCGGTCGCACCGGCGGACCGCGCCGCCGCGCGCGAGGCGCTGACGGCCTCGGCGCTGGATCCGGATCGCACCATCGTGCGCGTCAACCCGGTGGACACCCCCGACCACGCGGCGGATCTTGACGCTCTCGCCGGTACCGACTATCGGTGCGTGATGCTCGCGAAGGCCGAGTCCGCCGCACAGATCGCTGACCTGCATTCGGCGACCGGTGCCGCGGTGTTGGCGCTGGTGGAGACCCCGCTGGGCGTGGTCCGCGCGGAGGAGATCGCCTCCGCACCGGGCTGTGCCGGACTGATGTGGGGCGCCGAGGATCTGCTCGCCGCGATGGGCGGGTCGACGAGCCGCTTCTCCGCCGCGGAGTCGGGCGGGCCACGGGTCGCGGGGGAGTACCGCGACGTGCCCC
>CAMNYG010000365.1 GCA_946570335.1 uncultured Dietzia sp.
TATACCACCTCGAGACCCGGTGGCTGCCGGACCACCTCCGCACCTACCCCCGGTCCTACTGGGACCGGCGCACGCCGGGGCCCGGTGCGTTGCTGGTGCTGCTCGGCGTGCGTGGCGAACTGCCGCAGCTGGCGCACCACACGCTGCTGTTCACCGAGCGCTGGGAGGAGGGGTTCGACGCCATCTTCGGCGACGACCCTCATATCCCCGACCCGGCATCCCTCTACGTGTGTAGGCCGAGTGCGACCGATACCGACCCCGGTGCCGGCATCGCGCCCGCGGGGCACGAGAACCTGTTCGTGCTGGTGCCCGTCCCCGCCGATCCGGGACTCGGGCGCGGGGGTGTCGACGGGGCCGGGGATCCGGCGGTCGAGGCGGCTGCCGACCGGGCGATCGCGCAGATCGCCTCCTGGACCGGCATCGACGAGCTGGCCGAGCGGATCATCGTCCGCCGGACCATCGCCCCGGCCGACCTCGAAGCCGACCTCGGCGCCTGGCGTGGCACCGCCCTCGGTCCGGCGCACACGCTGTTCCAGAGCGCGTTCTTCCGCACCCGCAACGTGAGCAGGCACGTCGACGGGGTGTTCTACGCGGGGGCCTCGACCATCCCGGGGATCGGCCTTCCGATGTGTCTGATCAGCGCGGAGCTGGTGCTCAAGCACATTCGCCGGGACACGGGCACCGGGCCGCTGGCCGAACCGGGCGGCGGTACGGTCCTCGATCGTCGGCAGGACGGCGACAACCGGCGCTGACCAGCCGATTTGTGTGCGATCGAAGCCAGTGTGTAATCTGCTAAAGGCTTACGCGCCGAGGCGAAGACGCAAGTCGGAGGCTCGATGTGTCCCGCCCCCTTAGCTCAGTCGGCAGAGCGTTTCCATGGTAAGGAAAAGGTCGTCGGTTCGATTCCGACAGGGGGCTCGCACTGTGCGGGCGGCTCGATCGTCCGACTAGCAGAGCATGCCGGTGTAGCTCAGCTGGTTAGAGCGCACGACTCATAATCGTGAGGTCGGGGGATCGAGTCCCCCCACCGGTACACCTGAACGAGGCCGCCCGCGAACTTCGCGGGCGGCCTCGTTCGTTTCCGGCTGCGGTTCGGGCCCGCCTCCGGGAGCGACCGCTCGGGTAGCGTCGCCGGGTGTGAGTGCAGAACATGCTGATGCAATCGGTGCCGACGGTGGTGTCGTCGTCGTCGGGGATCCCGTCACCGTCACCGACGCGGTGGTGGCGCGCTTCGCCGAGGCGGTCTCCGCGCCGCCCGGGCAACTTCCGGTGACCCTCGCCGCCGCGCTGACCGCGCCGGTCCAACGCGCGGTGATGGAGCATCCCGCCCTGCGGATCGATCTCTCGCGCACCCTCCACACCTCGCAGTCCAGCGAGCATCATCGACCCATCCGGGTGGGCGACGTCCTGACCGCCACCGCGACGGTCACCGGCGTGCGGTCGGCGCGCGGAGGTCGGATGATCGGTTTCGACACCGTGCTGCGCGACGAGCACGGCGAGGCCGTGCAGACCCTGTCCAGTGGTCTGCTCACCGCGGAGGTGGAGGAATGACGACGACGTCGCCCCTGTCCGTCGGCGACGAACTGCCCGCCCGTCACGTGGAGATCACCCGTGCCGACCTGCGTCGGTACGCCGAGGCGTCCGGGGACGACAATCCGATCCACCTCCGGGACGAGGCGGCGCGAGCGCTCGGTCTGCCCGGCGTGGTCGCGCACGGAATGCTCACCTCGGCGCTGGCGATCGGGGTGGTGGCGCAGTGGGCCGGGGGAGCCGATCGCGTGCTGGCCACCTCGATCCGGTTCGCCGGGCCCGTGGTGGTGCCGACGGACGAGCCGGCCGTGCTCACGGTGTCGGGCGTGGTGCGCAAGGTGGCCGAGGACGGGGCGAGTGCCGACGTGGCGTTGGCCGTCACGTGCGACGGGGCCAAGGTCTTCGGCAAGGCGGTCGTCACAGTTGCCGTGGGGTCGTGATTTCTGGCCATGGCGGCCCCTGTCGTACACTGGGATGCCCGACCGAACGCGGTCGCGGCCCACGCTGCCCCGAGCAGTAGCCGACACTGTAGAGTCGAGGCGTTCGTGCGGACCGCTGCTGACGGAAGGCACGGGTGGTCGGGAAACCGGCCGAAGGGGCGTAGCTCAATTGGCAGAGCAGCGGTCTCCAAAACCGCAGGTTGCAGGTTCGAGTCCTGTCGCCCCTGCACTTCCCCGCAAGCCATATGACCCGGAGGTAGGCGCGTGAGCAAGGATCGCGACGACGACGTCGATGCAAGCGGCGCCCGCGACTCCGAGGTCGCCGTCCCCACCGGCAAGGCAGGCCGCGGAGAGACGGCGGTGGCGAGCCGGACCCGGACCGATGCGGACACGCCGGAGGACACGCGGACCGCCCGCGCGAATCCGTTCCAGTACATCAAGCAGGTGGCAGAGGAACTGCGCAAGGTCATCTGGCCGACGCGCAACCAGATGGTCACCTACACCATCGTGGTGTTCCTCTTCCTCATCTTCATGACGGCGCTGGTGTCCGGCGTCGACTTCGGTGCGGGCAAGCTCGTCGAGCTCGTCTTCGACCGCTGACGACCCGCCGCTGTAGGTCCGGGGCGAGAACCGGGCCGACGAACTTCGAGAGGACCGCATTCCCGTGAGCGAGATCGACCAGAGCCCCGAGGCCGACGGCGTCGACGAGAACCCGGCGGCTGCCGAGCAGGCCGAGATCGAGGCAGACGCGGTGCTCGGTGACACGGGCGCGGATCCGGCGGACGCTCCGGTGCCCCCGTCCGCCGACGATGTGAGCGGCGAGACCGCGGACGACGAGGGGGAGG
>CAMNYG010000366.1 GCA_946570335.1 uncultured Dietzia sp.
CACGCTTCCGGCGCCGAAAGTTAGCCCATGTCCGATATCCAGACGTTATGACAAGCTAACGATGCCAAGTTGTAAATCCCGCGAACTCGACCCCTCCCAGAGGCCGGTCGTTGACCGGGCGGATGACGGGCGCTGGCGGTAGCTCACAGGGGAAGCAGAATGCTGGCCAGGCCCAGTGCGGCACACACGCCGAGCACTCGGAGGATCGGCCAGCGCAGCGCGAAGATCATCACGAACGCGATGAGGGTAATACCCACCGCGACCGGGTTCACCGACGCGAGCTCGGGCAGGGTCATCCGCACCGGTCCCCAGGTCCAGTTGCCGGTGGTGGTGAACAGGGTGTTGAGCGCGAAGTACAGGGCGAGGTTGGCGATCACCCCCACCACGGCGGCGGTGATGCCGGTCAGCGCCGCGGAGATCGCGGTGTTGTGCCGTAGTCGCTCCACATAAGGGGCGCCCAGCAGGATGAACAGGA
Organism: uncultured Dietzia sp.; assembly: GCA_946570335.1. Lineage (GTDB taxonomy): Bacteria > Actinomycetota > Actinomycetes > Mycobacteriales > Mycobacteriaceae > Dietzia. The sequence continues at coordinate 476 of CAMNYG010000366.1, forward strand.
AGCTGGGGACGAAGGTCACCCAGGTGACCAGGAGAGCTCCCAGGACCGCCGCGACCCACGGGTCCAGGCTGCCGGGGTTGCGGTAGGCGGCCAGAAACCCAACGAACTGCACCACCATGATCAACGGCCCCGGGGTGGTCTCGGCCAGGGCCAGGCCGCGCACCATCTCCCCGGGCGCCAACCACCCGTAGGTCTCCACCGCCTGCTGGGCGATGAACGCCAGGACCGCGTAGGCGCCGCCGAAGGTCACCACGGCGGTGAACGAGAAAAACAGTCCCTGGGTCGTGAAGATGCTGTGTACTCCGAACACCGCGACCACCGCGGCGATCGGCGCCGCCCACAACCCCAGCCCGATCGCCAGAATCCGCACGAAGCGGCCCCGGCTGGGTCGGTCATCGTGCAGCGCGTCATCGGCGATAACCGGGGCCGGCCCGGACCGGTCGTCCCCGCCGTGGGGGGTGCCAGCGAAGCCCGGGACCCGGCGCGAGAGCACCCATCCGGCCAGCGCGGCCAAGGCGATCACGACAGGGAACGGCACCGCGAAGACGGCGAGGGCGGCAAAAGCACCCACGGCGAGGGCGATCAGGGCCGGGTGGGTCAGCGACCTCCCGGCCACCCGCAGTACGGCCTGGGCGACGATGGCCAGCACGGCCGGAGCGAGCCCGGCGAAGACGGCAGAGACGGCGGTGGTGTCACCGTAGGCGACGTAGACCGCCGACAGCGCGCCCAGCGCGACCACCCCGGGGAGCACGAACAACGTGCCGGCTGCGATCCCGCCGCGGGTGCCGTTGAGGAGCCACCCCAGGTAGATCGAGAGCTGCTGGGCTTCGGGGCCGGGCAGGAGCATGCAGTAGTTCAGGGCGTGACTGAACCGCCGTTGCCCGATCCACCGCCGGTCGTCGACCAGCACGCGCTGCATGACGGCGATCTGTCCGGCCGGGCCGCCGAAGGTCTGTAGGGAGATCAGGAACCACACCCGAAGGGCGTCCCGGAAGGGCACCAGATCCCGGGCGGGCGGAGGAGGATCCGTGGGCGCAGAACCTATGGGCGCGGGGCCGGGGTCCCCGGGAACGGCGTCATTGTGTCCGGTGCTCATGCGGGATCACGTCCGATCAGTCCCTGGCGGCGGTAGTACTCGTACAACCCGTCGAAGACGGGGCCGGAGACGGCCAGGGTGTTCTCATCGCTGCCGATCATCGACAGTCCGCGCAGGACCACGTCCAGTCCCGAAGCCTCGGGAGCGTCGTACCGCTCGTCCTCCAGGTCGGCCTCGTGCACGATCTGCGCGATCCTCCATAGCGCCTCGTCCGTGAGCTCGTACCGGCGCAGGATGGTCTCGAAACTGCAGTCGCCACCGTGGTGGCCCAGTTCGACGCCACGCATGTCGAAGGGGATCGCCTGGTCGGGCACCTCGAGTGGGTCGGCGACGAACACGAACTCGGCCCCGGGGTCAATGTGGCGTCGGATCAGCCACGCGCATGCGGCGCGGTCGATGTGGATACCGGCGCGGGTGGACCACTTCATGTTCTCTCCTGGTCGATGTGATCGGGGTGTAGGGCCTCCACCGCGTCCCGGGCCATCTGACGCTCCGGCGGGGGGAAGTAGTCGCGTCGAGCGATGCGGCGGAGTCGCTCGCGTAGTCGCGTGAGCGCGCGCAGGCGTTCGGTCTCGCCCATGGCGCGGGCCGCAGCGGCGTCGTCCAGCACCTCGCGGTACTCGGCTGCCCGGTCGCGGGCCATGGATAGGGCGAGTTGGCGTTCCTGGGCCTGCGCGGCGGGACGTGCCAGCCACACGGTGGCGGACCCCCCGGCCTCCAGTACCTCGTCGGCGATCCAGTCCAGGTGCTCCCGCGTGCGTGCATCGGCTGGGAGTGCGACGAGACCGTCACCGATCTGGGCGACCCCGAGCTTCTTGAGCTTGCGCCACACGGCGATGCGCGGAGTGGACGGCTCGCGCGGGATCCGGTAGCTCAACAACACCCACTCCCCTGGTCCGGAATCTCTAGCGCCACCATTCATGCCGGGCACGCGACCGCCGCCTCTGCAAGCCCGACTCGGCCGGACAGCGCGCACTCCGGTTGCCTCATGTCACTCTCTTCACTCACTAGCGGGTCCGCTGAGGCCCTGGAACTACTTCACCCGGTCGGCACCTTCCCGAACTTAGGCCCATGTAACCATGGTTACACCACGAATTGCCAGGAGCCGTAGCGGCTGACCCGGGCCGGGGGCCTCGCGGGCGACGTTCATGGCATCGGAGATCAGGAGGTCGACGGAGAGAACCTGCGGCCGGGCGCGCTGAAGGACCCACGTATGTTGTGTCGCAAAAGACGATC
>CAMNYG010000367.1 GCA_946570335.1 uncultured Dietzia sp.
CGCCGGGGTCCTGGCCGTGGTGACCAGCGTTCTGGGCTGGCTGGTCGCCCGGGTCGAGCACCTGACCATCAGCCACCTCTGGGCCGCCGATCGCGCCCGCTCCATGCCCACGGCGCGCGTCCCCCACGTACCCACCACCCGGTTCCTGCTGACACGGGGGCTCCTACGCGGGCCGCCCGCACTCCTGTCGCACAACGTCATCCGCCCCGCCTGACACAAGCGGGGATTCATCACCGGTGCTCCCACCACCGCTCACGCCCTCACGCGCCGCGGTGCGACCACGCATGTCGAGAGTCGTCTCCGCGTGGCCTCACACATGGTGAGAACCGCGCGCTGTGTTCCCGCACGGCGCGAGTGGGCGCAGTCACCTGGGGACACCGGCATCCGCGAGAGGAATCAGCCATGTCCATGGCACCCACGACATCCCGGCACGCCCGGGAGCCGGATCCACTGACGCCTGAACGCCGCGACAGGACCGTCGCCGAACAGCTCCGCGGGCTGGCAGCCCGCGTCCATTTCTACGCGGGACTGTTCGTCGCCCCGTTCATCGTGATCGCAGCCCTGTCCGGTGCGTTGTACGCCCTGTCCCCGACCCTGGAGAGGGTGGTCTATCACGATCAGATCAGCGCCACCGAAACCACCACTCCGCAGCCGCTGGCCGTCCAGATCGCGGCCGCGCAGCACCATTTTCCGGACCTCACCCTGTCGGAAGTCTGACCGGCCGACGAGCCCGGAGTCGCCACCCGTGTCCTGTTCTCCGATGACGACCTCGACGACGGACTCGACCGCGTAGTCTTTGTAGACCCCGCCGACGCCTCCGTAAACGGCGACCTGACCAGCTACTCCGGACTCGGTGAGTTGCCCCTGCGGAGCTGGATCTCGGGACTCCACCGCGGCCTTCACCTCGGTGCACCGGGCGAGATCTATTCCGAACTCGCGGCGTCCTGGCTGTTCGTCCTCGCCCTGAGCGGGATCTTCCTGTGGTGGCGTAAGGTCCGGGCCACTCGGAACCGCGGCCTGGCCCCGATGCTCACCGGCCTCGCAGCACGCCGCGGATCCCGGCAGAATACGATGTCTCTGCACGCCACCGTCGGCACGTGGCTGGTGGTGGCCATGCTGGGCATCGCGGCCACCGGGCTGACCTGGTCGACCTTCGCCGGCGCCAACATCAACTCGGTGGTCACGGCGATGGACTGGCGGACCGCCCCGCTGCAGACCTCGCTCAACGGTGAGGCGGCCGAGACCGACCCGCACGCGGAGCACGAGGACCACCTCGGTGTGCACACCCAGCACCTTTCCACCGACGGGCAGGCCCCGACCGTCCTGGCCACCGCACGTCAGGTCGGGCTCGACGGGCCCCTGCGCATGGTCGCCCCCACAGACGCCGACACCGCGTGGACGGTGAGCCAGCAGTGGGGCCCGTGGGTGTTCAGTTCCGATTCGGTCGCGGTCGACGGAACGGACGGCCGACTCGTCGACCGGCTGGATTTCGAGGACCAATCGATGTACTCGAAGCTGTCCGCGTGGGGCATCTACCTGCACATGGGCATCATGTTCGCGCTGCCCCTGCAGATCGCGCTCGCCGCCACGGCCCTGGGGATCGTCGTGCTCACGATCACCGGATACCGGATGTGGTGGAAGCGTCGGCCGACCCGCGGCGGCCTGCCCACCGCTCTCGGCACGACCAACGGGATCGGGTGGCCTGTCGGCATGATCGCCGCTGTGATCGCACTCGCGGTGGGGCTCTTCCTGCCGCTGCTCGGGATCTCATTGGCCGTCTTCGTCGTCGTCGACATCCTGGCGTCACTCCGCGCGGGGCGCACCCGACGCTAGATCGATCCGGACTCCCCCCGCGGCGGCCCGCTTCCCGGGCGCCGCGGGGCGGGGCGGGCACTGGGGGACGACATCTCCCGGTCCGGCGCGGTCGCCCCTAACCTGGGCTCATGTCCCCACTCGACGCGCTCCTGGCATTTGCGCTCGTCGCCGGGCTCCTCACCTTGGTCCCCGGGCTCGACACCGCGTTGGTCCTGAGGTCGTCGCTGACCCGCTCCCGCGCCTACGCGTGGGCCACCGCCGCAGGGATCGCGACCGGCGCCATGGCCTGGGGCATCGCGGCCGCCGTGGGGGTCTCCGCGCTGCTGACGGCGTCCGAGGCGGCCTATCGCGTGGTCACCATCACCGGCGCGGCGTACATGTGTTGGCTGGGTGGCTCCATGATCTACAGATCCGTGCGAGGCGGCCGACCGGTGACGCTCCCGACGGCGCCACGGGGCGGGCCGGGAGATCCGGCGGACTCGCCGTTGCGCGGATGGCTCGCCGGGGCCGGGACGAATCTGCTCAACCCCAAGGTCGGGGTGTTCTACATCGCCACCATCCCGCAATTCCTGCCCGCCGGGGTGGCGCCGCTGCCGATGGGGGCCGCCCTGGCCGCGGTTCACGGGGCACTGACGCTCGCCTGGTTCGCACTGCTGATCACGGCCGGGGCGATGATGCGTCGCCGCCTCATGAACCCGCGGGCGTTGGCGACGATCGATCGGGGCACCGGGCTCGTCCTGATCGGCTTCGGCGCGAAACTACTGTACGACGCTCTGATGTCCGGCCCCGCCACAGTGCCGGCGGCGTCCGCCCCGACCGGACTGTCAGCAGCCCGATGAGGGCACAGGATGCGGGCGTGAGCGCGGCCCGGGGATTCTCCCTTCGCCGACATCCGCACCGTAGGGCGAGCGCGGCACCGGGTCAGTCGCCCGCACGCCGCCGCTTCGACTCCCGCTCCGGGTCGGAGGCGTAGAGCCACGACTCGGCCG
>CAMNYG010000368.1 GCA_946570335.1 uncultured Dietzia sp.
ACTCCCGAGCGCGGCCGGCGGCGTGGAGGTCGTAAAAACTAATTCCTCCAAAACTGGACTAGTTCCAGAAAGTAGCCTATGGTTGTGTCATGACGACAGCGATGGAAGGTCCGGAACAGCAACTCCGGCAGGCCGGGTTGAGGGTCACCTCTCCGCGGCTGGCGGTCCTCGTCGTCGTCGGTGCCAACCCACACATCGCGGCGGAGGACGTCGCCACCCACGTGCGGGAGCGGCTCGGCGCGGTGTCCACCCAGACCGTCTACGACGCCCTACGGGTGTGCACGGACGCCGGACTCATGCGCCGGATCGCACCGGCCGGCTCGCCCGCCCGCTACGAACGACGGACCGGAGACAATCACCACCACCTGGTCTGCCGACGCTGCGGGCGGATCGAGGACGTCGACTGCGCGGTCGGGCACGCCCCGTGCCTCACGGCGGACGACGATCAGGGCTTCGTCATAGATGAAGCAGAGGTCAACTACTGGGGCATATGTCCCGAATGCCGGGCGAGCGAGGCCCTTCTCGTCGCAGACTGAGACACAGACCACACCCACTCCACCCCAACTCACGAGGAGCCACTGACGTGACCACGCATCCCGCAGACCGCGGCATACGCAACATCGAGCCCAACGCGCCCACCACCACCGACGGTGGCGTGCCGGTCCCGCACGACGAGTTCAGCGCCCAGGTCGGACGCCAGGGCCCGCAGCCGCTGCACGATTTCTACCTCATCGAGAAGCTCGCGCACTTCAACCGCGAGAACGTCCCCGAGCGGCTGCCGCACGCCAAGGGGTCCGGCGCGTTCGGTGAGTTCGAGACCACCGAGGACATCTCGGACATCACCTGCGCCGGCCTGTTCCAGAAGGGCGTCAAGACCCCCATGCTCGCCCGCTTCTCCACCGTCGCCGGCGAGAAGGGCAGCCCCGACACCTGGCGCGACCCCCGCGGCTTCGCCCTGAAGTTCTACACGGCCGAGGGTAACTACGACATGGTCGGCAACAACACGCCGATCTTCTTCATCCGCGACGCGATCAAGTTCCCGGACTTCATCCACTCGCAGCGCCGCAAGAGCGGCTCCGCCCTGCGCAACCACGCCATGCAGTGGGACTTCTGGACCCTGAGCCCGGAGACCACCCATCAGGTCACCTGGCTCATGGGTGACCGCGGCATCCCGCGGACCTGGCGCCACATGGACGGCTTCAGCTCGCACACGTACCAGATGATCAACGCCGAGGGCGTGCGCCACTGGGTCAAGTTCCACTTCAAGACCAACCAGGGCATCGAGTTCCTCACGCAGGAGGACGCGGATCGTCTGGCCGGCGAGAACGCCGACTTCCACCGCGAGGACCTCTGGGTGAACATCCGCGAGGGCAACTTCCCCTCCTGGGACCTGCACCTACAGGTGATGCCGGTCGAGGACGCGCCCAACTACCGGTTCAACCCGTTCGACCTCACCAAGACCTGGTCGCAGAAGGACTACCCACTGCGCAAGGTCGGCACCATGACGCTGAACCGGAACCCGGAGAATCACCACGCCCAGATCGAACAGGCCGCGTTCGCGCCGACCAACATCGTCAAGGGCATCGGTTTCTCGCCGGACAAGATGCTCCTGGGCCGCGTCTTCGCGTACCCGGACATCCACCGCTACCGGATCGGCCCCAACTACCAGCAGCTGCCCGTGAACTCGCCGCTCTCGCCGGTCAACTCCTACTCCAAGGAGGGCCACATGCAGTACGAGTTCAACCACCCGGCAGTGGCCGAGTACCACCCCAACTCGATCGGCGGCCCCACCGCCGACCCGTCCAAGGCGTACGATTTCGGCGCCTGGGACGCCGAGGGCTCGGAGATCTTCCGCGGAGACGTCAAGCAGCACGCCGAGGACACCGACCAGGTGCAGGCCACCATCCTGTACCGCGAGGTGATGGACGACGCGGCCCGGGAGCGCCTGCAGAACAACGTCGCCGGCCACGTCAGCGCTATCGACCCGTCCGAGACCGAGCTTCTCGAGCGCGTGTACGCCTACTGGTCGGCGGTCGACGCCGACCTCGGAGCGGCCATCAAGTCCAAGGTCGAGGCCTCCGAGCGCGGCACTCACCGCCTGCGTGACTGACCCACTTCACACCGACGGGAAGGGCCGGGCAGGGGTGGCCCTTCTCGTCGGGCGTTGGTACACAAGTAGAGAATTGTGCGACCCGGATACGCCGGGTCAGAGAGGAGCCATCATGGCCACCAAGAACGGACCCATTTCCTCATTCGTCCCTGCCGAGCACCAGGAGGCCGTCTCCACCGCGCTGCAGACCTCGCTGGTCGACCTCATCGATCTCTCGCTCGTCGCCAAGCAGGTGCACTGGTCCGTGGTCGGGCCGCGTTTCCAGAGCGTGCACGAGGCGCTCGACGAGATCGTGGCCGACGCCCGGACCTTCACCGATGAGGTCGCCGAACGAGCCACCGCCGTCGGCGTGAGCCCGGACGGTCGTGCCAAGACCGTCTCCGCGGACTCGGCACTCGACGAGGCCTCGGCCGAGTTCACCTCCGATGACAAGGTCATCCGCGTGATCACCGAAGCCCTCGCGGCGACGATCAAGCGACTTCGTTCCAACATCGAGAAGGTCGGCGGTGACCCGGTGACCGAGGATCTCCTGATCGGCATCAGCGCCCGGCTCGAGCAGCTGCACTGGATGTGGGAGGCCAAGTCGGCCTGACCGGCCGGCTCTGGAGTAACGATCCTCGACTTGTGCGCCCGGTTTGCGACAGACCGGGCGCACAAGTCTGTCGGAAGCCGGCAAACAGGGCGCGCAAGTCT
>CAMNYG010000369.1 GCA_946570335.1 uncultured Dietzia sp.
AACGTCTGCTCCCCGGGCGGCACCACCGCCGCCGCGATCCGGGAGTTCGAGGCCGGGGGACTGCGGGCGACCGTCGCCGATGCGATGGAGGCCGCCGCGTCCCGCTCGCGTGAGATGGCCGTCGCCGCGACAGAGAACGACGACGAGATGAACTGACCCCGCGGAGAACGACCCCATCAGGTGAGAGAAACCACACCTGGCGGATCGCCCCTTTTAGCACAACCCCAGCTCAGAACGGGTGAACCTTGGTCGATGCGGCGTGTCATCGAAGTAATTCGCCCACTCCCGTCGCATTGATCACACCATTCACGCTAGGCTCATCCCCAGCACGTGCGTGTCCGTACCGCAGGAGGGGAAGCCTGCGGCACGACGCGTGCCACGAAGGGTTGTGACGATGGCGAACAGCGACAAGACCGAAGGCGGCGCGCAGTCGGCGGGGGGCTCCCAATTCCTCACCGTCGCCGAGGTGGCCGCGCTCATGCGCGTGTCCAAGATGACGGTCTACCGACTCGTGCACTCGGGCGAGCTCCCGGCCGTCCGCGTGGGCCGCTCGTTCCGCGTGCACTCCAAGGCCGTGCACGAGTACCTCGACACCTCGTACTTCTCCGCAGGCTGAGTGTCTCCGGGGCGGCGCGGCCGTCGTCCATTCGCGGCCGACGGCGGAAATCGACCCATTTTCGTCGAGGACCCGCCTGCAGGTAGTCTGGACTGGTTCCGTCCCGGCTTCCGAGGCGTTCGGAGAGCCGGAGCGCTAGTCAAGACCCACGACCAGTTAGTCGACAGGTAGGTGACCCCGATATGGGTTCTGTGATCAAGAAGCGCCGCAAGCGCATGTCCAAGAAGAAGCACCGCAAGATGCTTCGCCGGACCCGCGTGCAGCGCCGCAAACTCGGTAAGTGAGTTCGGCGGCGCCCAGGTAGCGCCCGAACTCACGCCTGTAGCGGATGCCCGTCGCCTCATGGTGGCGGGCATCGGTGTATTCCGGGCAGGACCCGGCACCGTGAACAGGGGGTGCGCGGCTAGACTCGGGCAGGTGAACACCGATGCTCCCACCAGTCCGCCGGCGCGCGCCGTCGCGGTCGTCGGCGGCAGCCGCTACCTCGGCGCGCACCTGGTGGGGATGCTGCTCCGGAACGAATCCGTTGAGCGCGTGTTGGCCATCGACTCCGTCAAGCCGTCGCCGCAACATCGCCGGCGCATGCGTGACGCCGAGTTCGTCCGGCTGGACCCGCAGTCCCCGCGGCTGCCGGGCATCCTGCGCGAGGCGGAGATCGACACCGTGGTCCACGCCGGACTGTTCCACACCGACTTCGCCCCGGGCGGCCGTGCGGCCGTCAAGGAATCCAACATCATGGGCTCGATGCACGTCATCGCGGCCTGCGGACGGGCCGCGACGGTCAAGCGGTTCGTCCTGATCTCCTCCACCACCGTCTACGGCTCCTCGGGAGCGGACCCGGCCATGTTCACCGAGGACATGGCCGCCCGCCGCCAGCCCAGCGGCGGCATCCCCCTGGATCACCTCTCCGTCGAGGGATACGTGCGGGGAATGTCCCGCAAACGGCCGGATATCGACGTGACGATCCTGCGCATCCCCGCCATCCTCGGTCTACCCGAACCGACCGTGCTGGGTGAACTGCTGCTGCCGTCGGTGGCGCCGGTCGTGGCGGGCTTCGACCCGCGCATCCAGCTGCTGCACCCGCAGGACGCACTGGACGCGTTGCTGCACGCCACCCTGGGCGCGGCGCCGGGCACGTTCAACATCGCGGCCGACGGCGTCCTCACGCTGACCCAGGCGATCCGCAGGGCCGGCCACATCCCGCTGCCGGTGCCGCCCCAGACGTTCAAGTTCGCCGCCCGCCTCCTGCTCAGCCGGGGGCTGCGCGACATCGGGCCCTCGCAGATGCGGTATCTGCGGTTCGGTCGCGTGGTGGACACCTCGCGCATGCGCACCGAGTTCGGCTTCCAGCCCGGTTACACCACAGAGGAGGCCATGCAGGCCTACCTCGTGGACTCCGGCACCGAGCCGCTGGTCACGCGCGCCTCACTGGAGCGCAAGGCCGCCAAGATTGAGAAGCTGCTGCCGGGGCCGGTGGCCGTCAGGCTGCGCGCGGGCGTGGACACCACCATCGGTGAGCTCGAGGCGCTCGGCGCCCTGCCCGACCCCACGGAGGAGGCGTAAGTGAAGGGCCCGGAATTCGACCTGAGCCAGCCGCTCGGAGGCCCCCGGTGGGGTGAGGGGAGCCGCGACTCCCGCAGCGACCGCATGGTCGGGGAGGGCTTCCTGGGAGCCACCACCAGCAGTGACGCTGCCGCCACCGAGATCGGCCGCCTCGTGGATAAGTTCCTCAACTCCATGAAGGCCTCTCTGGGGCAGATCGTGGAGGCCCTGCCTGTCGATGCCGAGATGCTCGCTCCCGTGCGAGACCTGGCACGCGGCGTGGACGTGATGCTCGCCACCGGGGACGTCAGTGCCCTGTCCGGGATGACCGAGGCCATCAACGCCGCCGGCGAGATCCTGGCGACGCGGATCACCGGAGGCTACGAGATCGACGAGTTCGGTTTCGACGAGCACTTCCACCGCACCGTCTGGCTGCCCCTGTGGCGGCCGCTGTTCGAGAACTGGTTCCGCGTCGAGGTGATCGGGGCGGACAACATCCCAGCCGAAGGCGCCGGGCTGATCGTGTCCAACCACGCCGGTGTGCTCCCGCTCGTGCGGCGACGGTGGTGTGGTCGGGGCAGGACGAGGCAGAGGCGATGGCGGCGTGGTCGGGGCAGCTGGGGCGACGACGACGTGGTCGGGGCA